>NZ_JAHLZB010000038.1:0-83153 GCF_025128255.1 Synechococcus sp. CS-205 | reverse complement strand
GTCTTCTCCGTCGTGGTCTTTTCTGTTTGGCGACATTGAGAAAATGTGCACGCGCCTTGCCGCGGTCATAACGCGGGCGATGCGCGCCATAACCGTTGGCTTGCTTGCAGAGGTCGTCAATCACTCTCTCTGTCGTCTGCCACCGGCCTGCCATCGATGACAGTCTGCAACGACTCGATAGCCATATTCAGCCCTGTCTCGTCACTGAGATCCACGCTTAGTGCGGTGAGATTCTCGGAAGGCTTGCAACGCTGTCGTGACAGTGCCACCACCTCAATTCCAGAGGCGAGTAACACGTTCACCAGTTCATGGCCGATGCCACGGCTGGCTCCGCTCACCACAACCATTCCTTCCGGTAACTGGTACAGCTGATTCAAAGCCGCCATATCTTCACAAAACATTCTATAATGAATGTTGTGGCCTGAAGCGGTACATTACATTTCTCAACCCAGTAGCATTGTTTCTGCATGGAGACTGCCTTTGCCACTTATGAACCAACAGGATGCACGGTCCCATTGGCAGGTCTTTTCTGTAGAGGCGATTCCCACTAAAACAAACCTTGCCCCTCTCGACATCGTCATGGCTGATATCATGGCAACATTCGGCGATGCAGGACCGCCCTTAGTTCTCGATGCTGGCTGTGGACTTGGAGTTGTCAGTAGATTTGTTTACTCCAAGGGCTTTTCTGTTATTGGGGTTGATATTAACCAACCAGCTGTTGAGCATGCGCGTCAATCGAGTGCAGCATTGACCCGGGCTTCTGATGCTCCTTCCGGCAAAAAGCTTGAATTCTTCTGCAACGACATTCTCAGTTCGGCTTTCCCAAGCATCGTGGCTGGTGCTTTTGATGGAGTGATCTGTCAACTTGTCATCTCGATTGTTGGACCAGGCCATGACCGACCCGCATTGCTTGCCAATCTATACACAGCACTTCGCCCTGGAGGCTATCTCTATCTCTCAGCATCAGGCGTATCTGATGACATCAATCAATCGTATGCAGAGCTCTACAGATCAGACCTGGAAATCACAAAGGAGATGCACACCTATGTTTCCCGTGACGACCAAGGGCGAGGCCTGTTTGTAACACATCATTTCACAGCAGAGGAGCTGAGCCAATTGCTGCTCAATGCTGGATTTATTGATCTACGTATCGACAAGAAAAGAGAGACAAGTAGTCGAAGAAAGACTCAGTCAGCATACTTCTTTTATTGTTATGCCCGCAAGCCTGTCGGCACACCTTCATAGCCGCTCTGACAATGCTTTCGAGAACGTCCACCAACCTTCACTCCATCACGGCTTACAAGCGCGCTCACGGCAGCAGGGCAGACTCTCTACGCCTCTTTCAGCAGATGCTTGCCAACCGTGACATGCGGAAACTTGGGCGAACTTTTTTCGTGCCACCTTCGACCCTTTTAATTCAATTCGCTGACGCCAACAGCTTCAGCTGATCGCGGAGCGAATCCACCTGCTGCACCCGCAGCAGCAGTGCTTCGCCGGGCTGGGCGTTCTGGGGGCATTCGGCCACCAAATCCATGGCCAGGTCGTCGATGCGCACCAGGCCAAGCCGGTCCTGAGGCCGGAGCCAGCGCAGGAAATCGGCGCGCCACTGGCTGCTCTTATGGGCTTCAAACCACACCTGCTGCCAGTGGCGCTGGTCTTCGCGGGAGATGCCGATGCCTTCGCGAACGGCGCCATCAAAGCTGTTGAGCAACTCCTGCAGATCGTCTTCACTCAGGGGTGATGCACCACTGAGCTGCGCCTGAATCTGGCGTTGCACCACCAGATCGCCGTAACGCCGGATCGGCGAGGTGGCCTGGGCATAGGCCGGCAGCCCGAGGCTGAAGTGGGGCGAAGCCTGGGTTCCCATCAACCCGCGGCTGAGGCAGCGCTTGATCGCGGCAAAGCGCACGGCGCCATCGGGAAGTGCGTCGAGCTCTGCTTTGGGTGGTAGGTCCGCAGGCAGTTGGCTACGGAAGGGCAGCGCCAGGCCGTGCTCAACGCCAAAACGGGCCGCGACCGCACCAGCCAGGATCATCGCCTCAGCCACCATCGCGCGCGAGGGGCTGGGCTCGCTGATCTCGAGAGTGGGCTCGCCATCACGGCTGCGGATGCGCCCTTCCGGCAGGTCCATCAGCAGGGCGCCGTGGCGCACGCGCCACTGACGGCGGCGGTCCAGCAACTGATCAAGCTCAGCGAGATCGCGCTCTTCCGGCGGCGCCAGGTCGATCAGATCATCGGCATCGCTATAGCTCAGCCGGTAGGTGGGCTTCACCCAGCTGCGCTGAATGCCATAGGCGGCAATGTCGCCATCCTCATCCAGATCCACCCAGGTGCTCCAGGCAGCGCTGCAGATCCCTGCCCGCAGGCTGAAGGGCCCCGTGGTGAGACCCAGCGGGAACATCGGCAGATTGCCACTGGCCAGGTACAGGCTGCTGCCGCGGCGTCGGGCCTCCAGATCCAGGGGTGAATCCACGGCCACCAGGCGGCCCGGGTCGGCCACATGAATCCAGAGGCGCAAGCTGCCGTCAGGCCTGAGTTCCAGCGCCAGGCCGTCATCGATGTCGCAGGTGTCGTCGTCGTCGATCGTCACGCAGCGCTGGCCGGTGAGATCGAGGCGTTCGGCATCACCGGGCAGCTCCTCATGGTGCAGCGCCAGCAGGCGCTGGGCTTCGGCCTCGAGCTCGGGGCTGAAGCCCAGGCTCCAGGTGGTGCTGCCCATCGACACCAGATGGTGGCGATCCCAGAGCCCCAGATCCACCAGCAGATGCCGGAGATCGCCGCGATCGTGGCCGAGATGCAGGGCCGAGAGGCTCTGTCGCAGCTCAGGATCGAGCTGATCCAACTCCAGCTCTCCAGCCGCCAAGCGCTTCAATTCGTCCAGCCACTCTCGCTGCTCAGGCGGCAACAGGGCCGGATCCATGGGCTGCCGGGCGCGCAACAGCTGCTGCCATTGCTGTTGACGCTGTGCCTGCAGCCGTTTAAGCCGGCGCTCGCGTCGCATCGGCTTGAGGTCGGCGGCGCTGCGGGCCGTAGCCTGCCTGCCTGCCTGCCCTGGAAGCCAAGGATGGAGTGGACCCCCGAGGCGGAGGCCAGTCTCAAGGAAGTTCCGTTCTTCGTGCGTCCCGCCGTGCGGCGGCGGATCGAGACGCTGGCCGCCGAAGCCTCACGCTCCAGCATCGACCTCGCCTTCTACGCCGCCGCCAAGGCCCGCTTCGGGCAGACGTGAGGGTGCTTTGGGCTCCGCTGCAGAAGGCGTCTGGAGCGGCTTGGAGCAATCCGTGCCCACCGCTGAGGCCAGGATCAAGCCCGCCTGACCGGCCGTAAGGTAAAAGAGAGGGCAACACAGGATGCCCCATCCATGTCGCAGTCCAAGCGCGAGCAGGTGGTGAGTCACCTGCGCTACATCCGCCAGGAACTCCGGGAGATGCATCAGGGGGTCATGGAAGATGGCCTGCTGCCTGAAGCCGGTGAGGTGCGCGGCGTGATGGCCCAGATGGAGGCCCTGCTGGAGCTGCTGGAGGGCAAGGGCTCGCGCAAGAACAAGGACAGCGAGAGCTGAGCCCTGAGCCAGCACTGGCGGGGAGGCCTGAAAGGGTGTAGACCTGCGGCGGCAGGTGGCCGAGCCGGGTGATGGGGATCTCCAGCCAACGCACCTGCCCGTTCTTCCCGCGTCGAGCCCCTCGGTGATCCGCCCGCAGCAGACCCGGTTGCATCGCCAGGTGGCTCTGCTGGGCGAGCAACTGCGCAGCTGGGCTGACAACCCCTGGCGGCGGCTTTCGCTGGTGTTGATCACCGGCCTCGGCAGCTTCTTCTTCGGCGGTGCGGTGGGCATGCTCACCGGTGCCCTGGCTTACCTCGACCCCCTGGCCGCCCTGGTCTGCGTGGTGCCGATCGAGATCTCGATCCGCTGCCGCCGCTGGCTGATGCAGCGCCCGCAGGATCGCCTCACCCTGCAGCTGGTGGATGCCGGACGCATCGGCCTGCTCTACGGACTGCTGCAGGAGGGCTTCAAGCTTCTCTGAGCTCGTCGCCGCGAGCGGCCAGCAGATAGAGCAGGGCCATGCGCATCGGGATGCCATTGCGCACCTGCTCCGCCACCAGGCAGCGGTCCGGGTCATCCAGAAGATCACCGCTCATCTCCACACCCCGGTTCACCGGACCCGGATGCAGCACCGGCACCGTGGGGCCACAGAGCTCCAGGCGGGCCTGGCTGAGGCCGAAGCTGCGGTGGTAGCTCTCCAGGCTGGTGAGCAGGTGCTGGTGCATCCGCTCCCGCTGCAGGCGCAGGGTCATCACGGCATCGGCCCCCACCAGAGCGCGCTCCAGCTGGCGCTCGATCCGGATCGAGCCACGGTTCGCCACCGGGTCGCTGGCCTGGCCCGGAGGGGGAGCCGCCACGAACGCGGCGAAGGCCTCCGGCAGCAGCGTGACGGGGGCGCAGAGCACCACGTGGGCGCCGCAGGCGGTAAGGGCCCAGAGGTTGGAGCGCGCCACCCGCGAATGGAGCACATCGCCCACGATCAGGATCGTGCGGTCCTTCAGCGCCGCCGGCGTCGGCCGCTCCGGCGCGAAGTGACGGGCGAGGGTGAACAGATCGAGCAGCCCCTGGCTGGGATGGCTGTGGAGCCCATCGCCTCCGTTCAGCACCGCCACCGGGCGCCCCCCGCCCCGGCACTCACGGTCGAGGTCACGGGCCAGTGCCGCGGGAACCCCGGCGCAGCGGTGGCGCACCACCAGCACATCAGCGCCCATGGCCACGTAGGTGAGGGCGGTGTCGAGCAGGCTCTCCCCCTTGCTCAGGGAGCTCGACGAGGGGGAGAAGCTCTGCACATCCGCCGAAAGGCGCCGTGCCGCCAGCTCGAAGCTGCTGCGGGTGCGGGTGCTGGACTCGAAGAACAGGCTGGTCACCTGCCGGCCCTGCAGGGCCGGCAGCTTGCGGGACCCGCTCACGGGCATCACCCGGAAGCGCTGGGCCAGCTCCAGCACCGTGGCGAAGTCCTCCAGGCTGAAGGTCGCCAGATCGATCAGGTGCCGGTGGGGCCAGCCGCTCACGCCTCGGCTCCAACCCTGGGGGCCACCGGCAGCAGCTCGGCTGGCCCCAGGGCCTCGGCGCGCGATGGGGTGCGATCCCCGCGGGACCGGCGGCTGACACTGCGGCTGGCCTTCAGGTACCAGCGCCAGGGCAGGTCCACCCCAGACGTGATGCCGATGCGGGTGGCCGTGACCAGGGGATCGCGGCCCTGCTGGTCCTGCTGCTGCCACCAGGCCACCAGCGCCGGGGGGCGCGGGGCCAGCCAGAGTCCGCCAGCGGGATCCACCGGTTGTCCATCGTGGCGGCGATCCAGACCGAAGCGGCGCGCCAGCAGGCCCGGGCCGGCGGCGATGCGCTCGGGCTCATCGGGCATGGCCACGGCCCTCAACAGCACACCATTGGCCCAGTCCTCGCGGTCGGTGACCACATTCACGCAGTGATGGATGCCATGACTGACGTAAACGTAGAAGCGCCCGGGCGGTCCGAACAGCGTTTCGTTGGAGGGGGAGCGGCGCCGGTGGCCATGGCAGGCGGGCTCGCTCTGGCAGTAGGCCTCGGTTTCCACCACCAGGCCCCGGAGGAAGCGACCATCCTCACGGCGCTGCCACAGCACGCAGCCCACCAGGTCGGGGCCCACCCGATCGGCCCGGCGCGCGAAAAAGGCCGGCGTCAGGACATCGACACCCCCGGGATCTGCGGCGTCGAGGGCCGCCTGACCCGCCACAGTGGATGGTGACCACTCCTCCCTGGAGTGGTCATTGGCTCTCTTTCGCGCCTGTTTCGTGTCCAACGCACTCTCCAGCTTCAATCTCGGCACCGTGCTGCTGGCCACCAGTGGTCTGTTCTGCCTGGCCACCCTCTACTTCGGCACCAGGGGCGGCTACTACGACAGTGACGACTACGACGGCAACGGCACCGCCCACTGAGCCTCCGCCCCGCCAGCGCGGCAGGACTCAGCCCTGGCTGCGCAGCTGCTCCGATTCGGGGCAGTCGTCGGCGGTTTCCAGGTCGTCGGCCTGGGTACTGCGGCTGAAGTAGGCCAGGCGGGTGCTCACCGCCCCGATCGAATCAAGGCGGACGCTCTCCTCCCAGCTGTGCAGCTCGTCATCGTCTTCGGCGTCGTAGCGCAGGGTGACCAGGTCGCCGGCGATTTCGACCACCAGCGCCTGCTCGATCCAGCGCTGCTGATCCCGCAGAAACACCCAGACCGGTCGCTTCTCACTGCAGAACTGATCCAGCTTGCGGTGCAGCATGCTCAGCGCCGGCTCCAGCGGGCCGTGTCCGGGTCATGGCCCGGGTCCCTTCAATCCTAGGGATACTTCAGCAATCCGTTCGCTTCGGCCCCGTCGCCGACCTGCCCCTGGTGACGAGCTCCCCGCCCCCCACCTCCGCAGCGGCCGTCAGCCCGCTGCCGGGCCCCGCCGACAGCGTGGAAGCGATCCGCCTGCAGCTGCGCAGCTGGCCCGAGGTGGAGGCCTATCTCAAGGGCTGCAAGGGGGTGATCGTGCCCCTGGGTTCCACCGAGCAGCACGGCCCCACCGGCGCCATCGGCACCGACGCCCTCACGGCCGAGGCGGTGGCCCTGGAGGTGGGTCGCCGCACCGGTGTGCTGGTCACGCCCGCTCAGGCTTTCGGCATGGCCGAGCACCACCTGGGCTTCGCCGGCACGATCAGCCTCCAGCCCTCCACGCTGCTGGCCGTGATCCACGACGTGGTGCTCTCCCTGGCCCGCCATGGGTTCGAGCGGATCTTCGTGATCAACGGCCACGGCGGCAACATCGCCACCACCCGGGCCGCCTTTGCCGAGGCCTACGCCAGCGCCGCCAGCCGCGGTCTGGCGGGAGCTCCGCGGCTGCGTTGCCAACTGGCCAACTGGTTCATGGCCGGGCCGGTGCTGCGCGAGGCCCGCGAGCGCTACGGCAAGCGGGAAGGGCACCACGCCACCCCGAGCGAGATCGCCCTGACCCTGCACCTGGAGCCGAGCCTGGTGGCCAAGCAACGGCCCCTGCCGGAACCGGCGCCTGCCGGGCCGATCCATGGGCCCGAGGATTTCCGCCGGCGCCACCCCGACGGGCGCATGGGCTCCGACCCCTACCTCGCCAGCGCCGCAGACGGCAGCCGCTTCCTCGAACTGGCCGCCGAGGCGCTCAGCCTGGATCTGGAGGCATTTCTGAGTGAGTGAGCCAAGCAGCTCCCGCGGATGCTCCAGCTAGGTTCAACCCAGCAGAACACCGTCGCCACGATGGGAACGATCAACGCCGACGACGTGCGCAAGGTGGCCCAGCTGGCCCGGCTGGAGTTGCCTGAAGACAAGATCGCCATGTACACCGGCCAGCTGGAGCGCATCCTCGAGTACGTGGCGCACCTGGAGCAGGTGGACACCGCGGGGGTTCCGCCCACCACCCGGGCCGTGGAGGTGGTCAATGTCACCCGCGAAGACGCGGTGGATCCCACACCCGTGCGTGAGGATCTGCTGGAACTGGCACCCCAGCGCGAAGGCGATTTCTTCCGGGTTCCCCAAATCCTGGCCAGCTGACTCCTTCCGCCCTCAGCCGGCGGAAGAGCGCGGCACCGGCGATACGGCGGTGCGGTGCAACAGGGAGAGCAGGTGGCGCCTGGAGCGGGCCGTGGGCATCAGCGCGGCGATCGGGCGTAGGCGGCTGCGGCGGCGCTTGTGGCTGCGAATGCCCAGGAAGATGTCGTAGAGGAAATTGATCCCGTCGTGGGGGGTTTCGAACAAGCCGAGCCTCTGGGGTGATCCCTTGGCATCGAGCAGAGGCTTGGTGGCCCGGTAAGCCGGTTGATATTCGAACCAGGGAATCGATGGCCAGAGGTGATGGATCAAGTGGTAATTCTGACCCATGATCAACCAGTTCATCACCCGACTTGGATACACCCTGGCGTTGTGCCAGCGGTTGCGCGAGTTGAAGGGGCGGTGCGGGAGGTAGTCGAAGAAGAGGCCGAGGGTGACACCCACCATCAGCGCCGGGGCAAACCAGCAGTTGAAGATGAATGGCAGAAAATCGAACTTGTATGCGGCCAGCACAATCGAGATGAAAATCCCCCGAGCCAGGCCCCACTCCAGCAATTCCCACTTGCGCCAGAGCCGGTGGCGGAAGAAAAAGACCTCGTGATAGAAGAAGCGCGGCGCGATCAGCCAGAGCGGTCCGAAGGTGGAGACGATGTGGTCGGGATCGTGCTTCGGATCATTCACATGGGCGTGATGCTGCAGGTGCACCCGGGTGAACACCGGGAAGCTGAAACCCAGCAGCAGGGCGGCCCCGTGGCCCATCACCGCATTCCAGAAGCGGCTGGGATGGGCGGCGTTGTGGCAGGCATCGTGGATCACCGTGCCCTCCAGATGCAGGGCCAGGAATCCCAGCGCCAGCAGCAGCGGCAGTGGCCACTGGGGCACAAACCAGCCCCAGATCGTCAGCCCGGCCAGGCCGTAACCGCCGAGGAACAGCCCCACGGTGGGGTTCCAGGCGGAGGGAGGGTCAAGGAACTCCTTCGGCACCGACCGCCACGGGGCAGCTGAGGGCCGAGAAGCGGAGGCAGATTCGGGCGAAAGGGCCAACACTTGGGTCATCGCCGCGGTCCGCGCCATCACCAATGGCCCCCCACCTTACGGGCAGTGGACTGGCTGCCGCTAGGCCGCAGGGGCCTGCGGCAAGGGCGCCCGCACCGGCGGCAGCCGCAGACTCACCAACCAGGACAGAGCCACCATCAGGCTTGAGGCCAGCAGGCAGACCGCGAGGCCACCCGCCAGGAACAGGGCGCCGGAGAGAAGGGTGCCCACCAGGCGGCCGGCGGCATTGGCCATGTAATAGAAGCCGACGTTGAGGCTCACGGACTGCGCTTGGGAGTAGGCCAGCACCAGGTAGCTGTGGATCGAGGAGTTGATCGCGAAGACCACACCGAACGCCAGCAGCCCCACCACCACCATGAGAGCGGGGTTGCCGCTGGACCGCCAGAGTGAGACAGCCATCAAGGCGGGAATGGCCATGAGCAGCGCCGCCCAGAACGGCACGGCGCTGGCCCCTGGCGGATCGGGCCGCCCCCAGCAGCGGCGCAGGGCAGGGGCGGCCGCCTGGACGAGGCCGTAGCCGATCACCCACAGACCCATGAAGCCGCCCACCTCCCAGAAACGCCAGCCCAGGGCCGCCTGCAGGAACACCGGCAGCGCCACCACGAACCACACGTCGCGGGCACCGAACAGAAAGAAGCGCGCCAGCGAAAGCACATTCACCCCGCGCGACTTGGAGAGCAGGGCCGTGAAGGCGGGCTTCTGCTTCATCCGGCCGAGATCGGCGGGAAGCACCAGGGTGCCCAACAGCGCCAATCCAAGACAGGCGGCCATCACGGCCACCGAGGCGTTGAAACCGATCAGGGTGAGCAGAACCCCGCCGAGGAAGAACCCCACGCCCTTGAGGGCATTCTTGGAGCCGGTGAGGATGGCCACCCAGCGGAACAGCTGCTGGTCGCCACGATCAAGATCCTCCGGTGTTTCAGGCACCACGCTGCGGATGGCGCTCTTGGCACTCATCTTGTTGAGGTCCTTGGCGATGCCGCTGATCGCCTGGGCCACCATCACGTAGGCCACTGAGAACAGCTTCGTCCAGGCGTCCGACACCGGCACCAGCATCAGCAGCGCCACGATCTGCAGGCTTGTGCCGACCCAGAGGGTGAACCGCAGGCCGAAGCGGGCCCCAAGCCAGCCTCCGCAGAGGTTGGTCACGACTCCGAAGAACTCGTAGAAGATGAACAGGAAGGCAATCTCCAGGGTGGAGTAGCCGAGCTGGTGAAAATGAAACACCACCAGCATGCGCAGGGCGCCATCGGTGAGGGTGAAAGCCCAGTAATTGGCCGTCACGATGGCGTACTGCTGCAGCGGGCTCAGCCGCCCGGGAAGGCGCCACAGGGAGGCGTTCATCGGGAGCCCCCCTCCAGCGCGGCAACGTGGCAGGCCAGATCAGCAAGGCGGCAGCTGTAGCCCCACTCGTTGTCGTACCAGGCGTAGACCCTGAGCTGGGTGCCGTTCACCACCAGCGTGGAGGGGCCATCGACGATCGAGCTGCGGCTGTCGTTGAGGTAATCGACCGACACCAGCGGACGCTCCTCGAAGCCCAGGATTCCCTGCAGGGGGCCGGCGGCGGCGGCGGCGAAAGCCGCATTCACCTCATCGGCGCTGACGCTGCGCTCCAGCTCGAACACCGCATCGGTGAGCGAGGCATTGAGCAGCGGCACCCGGACGGCATGGCCGTTGAGCTTGCCAGCCAGCTCGGGGAAGATCAGGCCGATCGCCCGGGCTGATCCGGTGCTGGTGGGGATCAGCGACTGCAGGCAGGAGCGGGCCCGGCGCAGATCACTCTTGAAACCATCCACCACAACCTGGGTGTTGGTGATGTTGTGCAGGGTGGTGATCGAGCCGTGGCGGATGCCGAAATTCCTGTGGACCACCTGAACCACCGGTGCCAGGCAGTTGGTGGTGCAGGAGGCGGCGGTCACCAGGCGGTGCCGGTGGGGGTCGTAGAGGTGATGGTTGATGCCGAACACCACGTTCAGGGCCTCCTCGCCGGCGATCACGCCCTTCACGGGGCAGGCCACGATCACCCGCCTCAGGCCGGGCAGGGAGAAGTAGGGCTCGAGGGTTTCGGCTGTTTTGAACGTGCCGCTGCACTCGAGCACCAGGTCCACGCCGGCAACGGCCCAGGGCACGGCGGTGGGGTCGCTCTGCTGGCTGTATCCCACGGGGATGCCATCCACGCTGAAGCCATGACCGCCGGCCCCGCTGGCCGGGATCTGGATGGCCCGCTGCCAGCGGCCATGCACCGAATCGAACTCCAGAAGATGGGCGGCGGAGGTGACATCAGCGGCCGGGTCGTTGAGCTGTACCAGCTCGATGCCGGGACGGCCCCAGAGGGCACGGAACACCAGGCGGCCGATGCGGCCGAAGCCGTTGATGCCGATTTTCACGCCGAGGGCCACCACTGGGAGTAATCTCCCATCAAAGGATGTTGATGGTTTTATGGCCGGGTTAAGGGCTGGTTCGCTCGCTTCCGCCCCCGGTTCATCCCTTCGAGGCGCAGCGGCTGCTCAAGGCCCAGGCCGCCCCGAACCAAGCTCTCGTGCTGAACCGGAATGGGAGGGTTTGAGCGTTTTCTGAGCCTCTGGGTGGCTCTGGCGATCGTGGCCGGAGTCTGCATCGGTGCCCTGGCCCCCGAGCTGGCTGAGGCTGTTGCGGCCCTGGAGGTGGCCCGCATCAACCTGCCGATCGCCCTGCTGATCTGGGGAATGATCTATCCGATGATGCTGGCGGTCGACTTCGGGGCCATCAGCGGCCTGCGGCGCCAACCCAGGGGTCTGCTGATCACCGTGGTGGTGAACTGGCTGATCAAGCCGCTCACCATGACCGCCATCGCCTGGCTGTTCATCCGCGGCCTGTTCAGCGCCTGGATCCCCGCGGCGATCGGTGATCAATACATCGCCGGCATGATTCTGCTGGGGGTGGCTCCCTGCACGGCCATGGTGTTTGTGTGGAGTCGGCTGAGTGCTGGTGATCCCAATTACACCTTGGCGCAGGTGGCGATCAACGACCTGATCATGGTGTTCGCCTTTGCGCCGATCGCAGCCCTGCTGCTGGGTGTGAGCAACGTTTTGGTCCCCTGGGACACCTTGCTCACGGCCGTGGGTCTGTTTGTGGTGGTGCCCCTGACAGCCGGTTGGCTGACGAGGCGGCTGCTGCGCTCACCGGGTCGACTCAAACGCCTGGAGCAACGGCTCAAGCCGCTGGCAATCGTGAGCCTGATCGCCACGGTGCTGATGCTGTTCATGGTGCAGGCCAGGGCGATCCTGGCCGAACCGCTGGCGATCGTCCTGATTGCGATTCCGCTGATCCTGCAGACCTACCTGATTTTCTGGATCACGGCTCTGTGGATGCGCTTCTGGCGCCAACCCCATGCCATCGCTGCTCCCGGGGCCATGATCGGGGCGTCCAATTTCTTTGAGCTGGCTGTGGCAGTGGCGATCAGCCTGTTCGGTCTCAACTCCGGCGCTGCCCTGGCCACCGTGGTGGGTGTTCTGGTGGAGGTGCCGGTGATGCTTTCCCTGGTGGCGATCGCCAACCGCAACCGGCTGCTGTTTCCCCGCTCCTGATCCATCGGCCCCTCCGACGATCGGACTCCTGCGATCAACCGTTTCAGCCAGCAAGTCCCCGATCCTCGCTGAACCAACAAATCCCGTCCATTGGTTCATGACCCGGTCAAGCCCCCCCGCTTTCTTGCTCCCGGACCCGGCCAACCGCGCCCTCGACAACGCCGGGGCCCGTCAGTTGCTCAAAGCCCTCGGGGATCCCCTGCGCCTGCAGGTGATCGAGGCCCTCGCCGGCGGCGAGCGCTGCGTCTGCGATCTGGTCACGGATCTGGGCCTGGCCCAGTCGAAGCTCTCCTTTCATCTCAAGGTGCTCAAGCAGGCTGGGCTGCTCGCCGATCGGCAGGAGGGGCGCTGGATCTACTACAGCCTGCGCCCCGAAGCCCTCGGCGCCCTGCAGGCCTGGCTCGCCGATCTGAGCGCCCATTGCGGCACTCCCGCCAGTCGCTGCGCCTGAAGCGGTTCAGACCCCCTTGGGCAGCACCAGCTCGATCACCGCTCCGCCATCGGGATGGTTGCGGGCCTGCACCCGGCCCCCATGGGTGAGGGCGATCTGCTGCACGATCGCCAGGCCCAGGCCACTGCCGGCCTGCTGGCTGCGCACCCGGGATGGATCGCCCCGGTAGAAACGCTCGAACAGGTGAACCAGGTCGTCCTGGCTGAGTCCAGGGCCGTGGTCTCGCACCTCCAGCTCCCACCAGAGGCCGCTGCTGGCCACGTCCAGCTCCACCACACCCCCATCGGGGCTGTAGCGCAGGGCATTCTCGAACAGGTTGAGCAGGGCGCGATGCAGCCGCGAGGCATCGGCCCAGAGCAGGCAGGCCTGGCGCTGGCGGGCCACCAGCCTCACACCGCGGCTCTCGGCGAGGGGCCTGAGGCTGCTCCAGGCCTCCTCCGCCATCTCCCAGAGATCAAGCACCTCGTAGCGCCGCTCATCGAGGGGGAGGCTGTTCTCCAGGCTGGAGAGTTCCAGCAGATCCCCCACCAGCTCCTGCAGCCGTTTCAGTTCCCGTTGCAGGCGCTCCACCAGCACGCCACCACTGCCGCTGGGCCCGGTGCCCACCTCCGCCGCCAGCCGCTCCCCCACCAGCAACAGGGCGGTGAGGGGAGTCTTCAGCTCATGGGCCACATCACTCACCCAGCGACTCTGCTGATCGAGCTGGGATTCCAGCGAGCGCCTGCTGTTGATCCAGAGCGCCACCCAGCCCTCTCCCCCCGCCAGCAGCACCCCTTCGAGCGGCTCGTTGCCTTGCCACCACTCCAGACGCTGGGGCCGCCCGCGGCGGCCCACACTCAGGATCGCCTCCTCCAGCTCCGCCTGCTGGATCACGGCACGCAGGGGCTGGCCCCGCACCAACCGATCGGCAGGAAGTTGAAGCAGCCGCTCCGCCCGGGGATTGATCGCCTGGATTCTCTGGTCCCCGTCGAGCACCAGCCATCCCTGGGGCGCCCCCTCCAGCCAGGCCAGCAGTTGCAGCCGCCCAAGCCCGGGGAGAACGGGCCGGGCGCTGGCCTCCGCAGCCGCGGGGGCTGAGGGCTTGCGCGGCCCGCGGGAGAGGACCCAGCCGATCAGCACGCCCAGGCCAAGGGCCAGTAGCAGCGTCATGGCCTGGAACTCAACCGAAGCGGTAGCCGAAGCCCCTCACCGTAAGGATGTGCTCAGGAGCGGAGGGGTTGGCCTCAAGCTTCTCGCGCAGCCAGCGGATGTGCACGTCCACGGTCTTGGTGTCGACCACGTAGTCGGTGCCCCAGACCTCATCGATCAACTGGTTGCGGCTCCAGACGCGGCCGGGATTCTGCATGAAGAACTCCACCAGCCGGTATTCCTTGGGCGAGAGATTCACCGTCTCGCCGTCACGGGTGACGCGGAACTCGTCGGGATAAAGCGTCAGGCTCCGATGGTGAACGATCTGCCCGACAGGAAAGCGCTCCACCGTCTGCTGGCTGCGACGCAGCAGGGCACGGCAACGGGCCACCAGTTCCCGCAGCCCGAACGGCTTGACCAGGTAGTCGTCGGCACCGAGCTCGAGACCAAGCACCCGGTCCGTTTCCGTGTCGCGGGCGCTCACCATCAGGATCGGGGTGTGGGCGTCCGCGCGGCGCAGGTGGCGGCACACATCCAGGCCGCCCACCCCGGGCAGCATCAGATCCAGCAGCACCAGGTCGAAGGCCTGGGCACCCTGGCGCTGGGACGCTTCGATCTGCAGGATGGCCTGGCGGCCATCGGAGGCGCAGGCCACATCAAACCCTTCCTGGCCCAGCGCCTCCTCCAGGGTGGTGCGGATGCCGTCGTCGTCATCAACGATGAGCAGACGGGGCATGGGGTTGTCCGGGCCCGGGGACTCGACGCCCAAAACTAGGCCATCACGATGGCGGAAACCTGAAGAGCCCTCATCGGCGCTTGGGCAGGTGGCTGATCACCAGATGCCGCTGGGCATCGATCTGCAGCCAACCCTCATCGCGCAGCAGGCCGATCACCCGTGTGACCGTGACCCGGGTGGTGGAGAGCGCGCTGGCCAGCTCCTGGTGGGTGAGGCGCAGGTTGAGGCGCAACCCCTTCTCGCAGGCCTGGCCGTAGTCCTGGGCGAGCAGTTCCAGCAGACCACGCACCCGGTCTTCCACCCGCCGCAGCCCGAGCAGGGAGAGAAGGGTTTCCGCCTGCCGGTGGCGGCTGATCACGGCCTGCATCACCGCCATGGCCAGATGGGGCGACTGCTCGATCTCGGCACAGGAGAGGCAGAGCAGATCGGAATCGGTGAGGGTGAAGGCCTCATAGGCCTGCACGTTGGTGAGCGGCTCACCGAAGGGCTCATTCGGGCCGGCCAGACCCAGCAACAACGGATCGCCGTGGATCGTGACGGCTTCGAGTTTCACCATGCCGCGCACCACCAGCCAGATGGTGTTCTTGAGCAGGGGAACGGCGCTGCCCGCGCCGATGTGCAGAAGCTGGCGCTGCCGGTAATTCGTCTCCAGCACCTCGCGGATCGCATCGCTGCGGCCGGCATCGCGAAAAGGCGTTGAAACCATGGCCGAACTCCCCAGACACCTCGGACTGTATGGACGATGACCGACAAGCCAGCAAAGAATGGATAAGGGGGCGGTTAACTTCTGGCTAAGACCCTTCTCGCAGCGACGATCACATTCATGGCCCGCTCGTGCTGAAGTGAGGGCCTGAATTCCCGCGGAAAGGAAACTTGCCCACCAGGGGTGGAGAGTGGGGAGGCCGAAGCCTGCCCAGCCCATGAGCCAGGACACTGACGATGTCTTTGCCTTCCTTGCCCTGATCGAGGCAGACAGAGAGCTGCGCGAAGCCCTCAATCATGTGGAAACAGCCGAGGAGGTGGCCCAGCTGGCCCAGCAACGGGGGCACGGGTTCCCGGCCGCTGCCCTGCTGGACTTGCTCAACCGCTGCAATGAAGCCCCCAAGGCCCGGCTGGGGCTGATGGATGAAAAGCTGATCCGGGTCCACCTGAAGCGCGATCAGCTGCGCTGAGCCGCCTCCGCCATGGCGCTGCATCTGCCCCCCTACCAACCGCTGCCAGCGCCCCCGGACGACCCGGACAGCCTTCTGGAGGTGACCGTGGCGGAGCTCAGACCCACCCAGCTCTGCATCGGCCTGGCGGAGATCCGTCATCGCCAGGCCGACTTCGCCGGCGAATCCCGCAAGGAGCGTCGGCGCTACCTGCGGCGCAAGCCAGTCCCCCTGGTGCGGGCCCGCTCCGGCGCCCTTTGGATGGTCGACCGTCACCACCGACTGCGCGGACTGCTGGAGATCGATCCCGATGCCGAAGCCTTCGGCTACGTGGTGCTCCAGCTGACCAGTGATCACCCCCGGGTGGTGCTGGAGGCCCTGGCCCAGCGCGGCTGGCTCTACCTGCATGACGGCCGCGGCCAGGGGCCCTGGCCGCCGGAGCGGTTGCCCCGGACCCTGCTGGGACTCGAGGACGACCCCTACCGCAGCCTGGTCTGGAAGCTCAAGCAGGAGAAGGTGATCGAAGCGGCGCCACTGATCCCGTTCCACGAATTCCGCTGGGGAGCGTGGCTGCGCAGCCGCTGCCTGCCGCCCTTCAGCTCCCTGTGCCTGGAGCCGGCCCTGCCCGCGGCCCGGGCCCTGGCCCGCTCAACTGCCGCCAGGCGGCTGGCCGGCTGGAAGGGCTGAGCGGGCTCCAGCGGAAATCGGCCTAGGTTGATGAAGCTTGTCCCCCTTAGCGGAGACCTCTGGTATCCCCGCTTCGATTCGGTCCGAGCGGACCATTCGGTCGCCTCCCCTGAGCTCGATCCCAGGAGTGCCATCGAATGTCCATGCCTCGACGAGGGCTTGCGCTGCCAGCGAATCCCACGGCCATCATTTATTGCGAAGGCAACTTCGGCCGGATTGACGGCAAGACCGCCAACGGTCTGGTGCGCCACTCGGAGCGCTACAGGATCCTGGCGGTGATTGACAGTCAGCTGGCCGGCGCCGATGCCGGCATGGTGCTGGATGGCGTGGCCAGGGGCATCCCCATCTGCACCGATCTGAGATCGGCCCTGGCCCAGTCAGGGGGCAGGGCCGATCTGCTGATCGTCGGCATGGCCCCGGCCAGCGGCAGGCTCACACCGGAGCAGAAAGGTGTGTTGCTCGAAGCGATCCGCTCCGGGCTGCACCTGATCAATGGACTGCATGAATTCCTCAACGACGACGCCGAATTCGCTGCGGCGGCCGAGGCTCACTCCGTGACGATCAGCGATGTGCGGCGGCCGCCGAACCTCAGCGAGCTGCGCATGTTCAGCGGCCGTATCTCCTCCCTGCCCTGCCGCCGCATCGCCGTGCTCGGCACCGATGGGGCGGTCGGCAAACGCACCACCGCCGTGATCCTCACCCGGGCCCTGAACGACGCCGGCATCAAGGCGGTGATGGTGGGCACCGGACAGACCGGTCTGATGCAGGGGGCCCGCTTCGGCCTCGCCCTGGATGCGATTCCCTGCCAGTACGCCTCCGGTGAAGTGGAGGCAGCGGTGGTGGAGGCCTGGGAAGCGGAGCATCCCGATGTGATCGTGATTGAAGGCCAGGGGGCCCTCAGTCATCCCGCCTATCTGAGCTCCACCTACATCCTGCGGGGGTCGCAGCCCCAGGCAGTGATCCTGCAGCACGCGCCGATGCGCCAGTGGCTGAGCGATTTCCCAGAGATTTCGATGCCGTCACCCGCCAGCGAGATCACCCTGATCGAAACCTTCGCCTCCACGCGGGTGATCGGCCTGTGCCTCAATCACGAAGGAATGTGTGAGGCTGAAATCACGGCGGCGATCGCTCTCTATGGGATCGAACTGGGGCTGCCCGCCACCGATGCGCTCATGCGCTCCCCGCAACGCCTGGTGGAGATGGTGGTCCGTGCCTTCCCCGAGCTCCAACCCACTCCCGCCCCTCTCACCTCTTGACGGCCCCGAGGCTGGAGATCCGCCTCGACAGGATTGCCCACAACGCCCGCAGCCTGGTGGATCGACTCGGCGCCAGGGGGCTGTCGCTCACGGCCGTGACCAAAGCGACCCTGGGGCTGCCTCAGGTGGCGGCGGTGCTGGCCGCAGCAGGGGTCAGTGGGATCGGCGAACCTCGCATCGAAACGCTCAGGGCGCTGCGACGCAGCGGGGTGACCCTGCCGCTGACCCTGATCCGCTCCCCCATGCCGAGCCAGGTGGCCGAGGTGGTGGCCCAGGCCGACATCAGCCTGAACACGGAGCCTGCGGTGATGGCCCTGCTCTCAGCCGAGGCGATCGCCCAGGACCATCGCCACGGCGTGGTGCTGATGGTGGAGCTGGGTGATCTGCGCGAGGGGATCATGCCGGAACACCTGGAGGGGATCGCGGGCGGCCTGCTGAGGCTGCCCGGACTGGACCTGATCGGCATCGGGGCCAACATGGCCTGCCAGAACGGCGTGGTTCCCTCGACGGCATCGATGGCCGAGCTCTCCTTGCTGGCCACGGGGCTTGAGGCGGCCTTCGGCATCGTGCTGCCGCTGGTGTCGGGTGGCAACTCCGCCAATCTGACCTGGCTGTTCGCCGGGGGAGCGGTGGGCAGGATCAACAACCTCCGGCTGGGGGAAGCGATCCTGCTGGGCCGTGAACCGCTCCAGCGTCAGCCGATCCCTGGTCTGCGCACCGATGCCTTCCGGCTGGTGGCCGAGGTGATCGAATCCAACCGAAAACCCACCCTGCCCTGGGGTCGCTCCCGGCAGGGAGCCTTCGGACCCCCGCCAGCACGGGTGGATCGGGGCGAGCGGTGGCGAGTGCTGCTGGCCCTCGGCCTACAGGATGTGGATGCCGCCGGGCTGACCCTTCCCCCTGGCATGACCCTGCTGGGCGCCAGCAGTGACCATCTGGTGCTCGACACCGGCTCCATGGCCGTGGCCGTGGGGACGGAACTCGGGTTCGAGCTCAACTACAGCGCTCTGCTGCGGGCGATGACCTCACCGTTCGTGGCCCGCAGCCTGATCGAGCCGATGGCCGGAGCCCGTCAGAACTCGTGCTCCAACCCCCGGGGAATCCTGGCCTGAGCGGCGCCTGCCGAGCGGTGCTGCGACGTGGCGGGCTGTTGCGGTGATGGGCTGCCATGCCGGCCAGGAAGGTCCAGAATGCTGAGGACGGTTCCAGTGGTTCATACCCTGGAGGCAAGGAGGAAAGATCGGTGTGGTGGGGCCCTGCAGGTCCCGTCGAATCCGGCACTGTCCCGCAGCTGTGATGGGGCCCCCTTCGGAGACGCCCCTCAGTCAGAACGCTCGCCGTCTCAGTTCCCCAATCCACCGGCGCGGACCGTCCCCCTCGATGAGCAGATTCCCCAGCAGCAGCACCCTGGCCCTCTACGCCGGCCTGGCCGCTGTGGCCTTCAGTCTGGCCGGCCAGCCGGCCCAGGCCCATGGCATCGCCCATGGGGGCATCAGTTCCGGCTTTCTTCACCCCCTCACCGGCATCGATCACCTGCTGCTGCTGATCGGTGTCGGTGCCGCCGCCTCCATCTCCTCAGCCCTGCTGGGCTGGGCGCTGGCGGGTGCCATCGCCGGTGGTGTCTTCGGGGCGATGGGAGGCAGCCTGCCCTTCGGGGAACTGCTTGCAGCCCTGGCCATCACGGCCGTGGCCGGCCTGATCCTGCGCGCTCAGGGCAGCAGCTCCCGGCTCGGCCTCTGGGGCGGCGTGATCGCCGCTGCCGTGGCGCTCCACGCCATGCTGCATGGAATGGAGGCCCCCAGTGATCACACCTCCCTCTCCTGGTGGCTGGGGGCCCTGGTCGGCTCGCTCCTGGTGAGTGGCTCCACCTTGCTGGTTCTGCGCCGCCTGCCAGGCACGGTCACCACACGGCTTGCCGTGGCACTGGCCCTCTGCGGCGGACTGGTGGCCCTCGGGCCGCTGGCCCTGCTGGCGCGCTGATCGGCCAGGGCTTTCCGGTATGGCCACATTCAGGCCGGCTCTGCACCGGCCTGAATGTGGCCCGTCGAGGTGATGCCCACCGGGGGACTTGAACCCCCACGACCGAAGCCACTGGTACCTAAAACCAGCGCGTCTACCAATTCCGCCAGGTGGGCGTGAGCTGACTGTATCGAGCGGCTCAGAATGGCCGAACCGCCGCCAAAGCCCCATGCTCGCCACCCTCGGTGGATCCCTGGCACTCCTGGCCGGACTGCTGGTGCTGCTGCTGCCCCTGCTGGTGCCCGAGCTCAGCCGCCCCCGCGACTCCGTCTGGGGTGCCCTGGTGCTGGTGCTGGGTCTGGTGCTGGTCACCAGCGCCGAGCGCCTGAGCGGGGCTCCGATGCTGGCGGTGCTCTGCGCCGGTCTGCTGATCGGTCGGCTGGGCACGGAGGTGGGCCTGGGCCGCTGGCGCCAGCTCAGCTCGGACGAACAGACGCGCCTCACCGGCCTGGAGCGCTGGCGCACCAGCCTGCAGCAACTGGCTGCCGCCCTGATCAGGCTGATCAGCCTGGCGGGAGCCAGCCTGGGGGGCCTGCTCTCCTGGCTGAAGGAGCGGCGCGAAGCCAGTGCCCGGGCCCGCGAGAGCACCAAGCGCTGGGTACGCCCCGAGCCGGAAGGAGAAACCAGCGACGCCGCCGACGTCACCACAGTCGAATCGTTTGAGGAGATTGATCAACTGATTGAGCAGGCCAGCGCTGAGCCCAATCCGCAAGACGACGGGGCGAGCGATGGCGGTGAGCCAGCCGATGATGGTGAGCAGGATCAGGAAGCAGAGGAGCCTCCGGAGGAGAACCCCTGAGGGCTGGGGTCGATAATTCGCCCTTGCTGCCCCCCCAGGCGCTGTGACCGCCAGCCCGGCTTCCTACAAAGACACGCTCAACCTGCTGCAGACCCCGTTCTCGATGCGGGCGAACGCGAAAACCCGTGAACCGGAGCTGCAGGCGTTCTGGGCGGAGCTGGACCTCTACAACCGGCTCAGCCGCGAGAATCCCGGTGAGGTGTTCACCCTTCATGACGGCCCCCCCTATGCCAACGGGGCCCTGCATGTGGGCCACGCCCTGAACAAGATCCTCAAAGACATCCTCAACAAATACGCTCTGCTGCGCGGCCGCCGGGCGCGCTTCGTGCCCGGCTGGGATTGCCATGGGCTGCCGATCGAGCTCAAGGTGCTGCAGAGCCTCTCCGGTGCCGAACGGGCCGGGCTGACCCCGATCGACCTGCGGCGCCGGGCCCACGCCTATGCCCTCGAGCAGGTGGAGGGCCAGAAGGCAGGCTTCAGGCGCTGGGGCATCTGGGCCGACTGGGAGCAGCCCTACCTGACGCTGAACAAGGCCTACGAGGCGGCCCAGATCGGCGTGTTCGGCCGGATGGTGCTCGCTGGCCACATCTACCGGGGCCTCAAGCCGGTGCACTGGAGCCCCAGCTCCCGCACCGCCCTGGCCGAGGCGGAACTGGAATACCCCGACGGCCACACCTCCCCCAGCGTCTATGTGGCCTTCCCGGTGGTGGCGCTGCCCGGTGGCCTGGGCGCCCGCCTCACCGCCATCGGCCTCACCAGGGAGGAAGCGGCCACCACGCCGGCGGAAGGCTCTCTGGCGGTGGCGATCTGGACCACCACGCCCTGGACCCTGCCGGCCAACCTGGCGGTGTCGGTGAACGCTTCGCTCGAGTACGCCCTCTGCCGCGTGGGCACAGACGCGCCCAACGGCTTCCGCACCAGCCGCCACCTGATCGTGGCCGCCGACCTGGTGGAGAGCCTGCGCAGCAGCCTCCAGCTGGAGCTCGAACCCCTGCTGCTCCTCCGGGGGGAGGAACTCGAAGGGGTCGAATACCGCCACCCGCTCTTCGATCGCACCAGTCCGGTGGTGATCGGCGGCGATTACATCACCACCGAAGCGGGCACCGGCCTGGTCCACACGGCTCCGGGCCATGGCGTCGACGACTTCATCACCGGCCGCAAGGCCGGCTTGCCCGTGCTCTGCCCGGTCGATGAGGCGGGCACCCTCACGGCGGAAGCCGGCCCCTTCGCGGGCCTCAACGTGCTCAAGGATGCCAACCCGGCGATCATCTCCGCGCTCGAGGCCGCCGGCGCCCTGCTGCGCCACGAGCCCTACGCGCACCGCTACCCCTACGACTGGCGCACCAGAAAACCGACGATCTTCCGCGCCACCGAGCAGTGGTTCGCCTCCGTCGAAGGCTTCCGCCAGCAGGCCCTCGACGCCATCGCCGCCGTCGATTGGCTGCCCGCCAGTGGCCGCAACCGCATCGAGGCGATGGTGCGCGAGCGCGGCGACTGGTGCATCAGCCGCCAGCGCACCTGGGGCGTGCCGATCCCCGTCTTCTACCACCGCGACACCGGTGAGACCCTGCTCAACGCCGACAGCCTCGCCCACGTGCAGGCCCTGATCGCCGAGCACGGCTCGGATGTGTGGTGGGAGCGGGACGAGGCCGCGCTGCTGCCGCCGTCGCACACCGCCGAGGCGGACCAGTGGCGCAAGGGCACCGACACGATGGACGTCTGGTTCGATTCCGGCTCCTCCTGGGCGGGGGTGCTGGGCGGCCTCAGTGCGGGCGAGGCTTCAGGCGATGCACCAGCGGTCGCTGGAACCGCCCCGCTGCGCTACCCCGCCGACCTCTACCTCGAGGGCTCCGACCAGCACCGGGGCTGGTTCCAGAGCAGCCTGCTCACCTCCGTGGCCGTCAACGGCCATGCCCCCTACCGGCGGGTGCTCACCCACGGCTTCACCCTCGATGAGAAGGGCCGCAAGATGAGCAAATCCCTGGGCAATGTGGTCGATCCGGCCGTGCTGGTGGAGGGCGGCAGGAACGAGAAACAGCAACCCGCCTACGGCGCCGACGTGCTGCGCCTGTGGGTGAGTTCGGTGGATTACTCCGCCGATGTGCCCCTGGGTCCGGGGATCGTCAGGCAGCTGGCCGATGTGACCCGCAAGGTGCGCAACACGGCCCGCTACCTGCTGGGTAACCTCCACGACTTCGACCCCAGGCCATCTGGCGAAGGTGGCGATGCGGTGGCGTTCGCGGATCTGCCGCTTCTCGACCGCTGGATGCTGGAGCGCACCGCCGGCCTGATCGAGGCGGTGACCGCCGATTTCGAGCGCTACGAGTTCTACCGCTTCTTCCAGGCGCTGCAGAACTTCTGCGTGGTGGATCTCTCGAACGTCTACCTCGACATCGCCAAGGACCGGCTCTACGTGAGCGGGGCCAGCGACTTCCGCCGGCGCAGCTGCCAGACGGTGCTGGCCCTGGTGGTGGAGCGGCTGGCCGGCCTGATCGCCCCTGTGCTCTGCCACATGGCCGAGGACATCTGGCAGAACCTGCCCTATCCGGTGGCGGAGCGCTCGGTGTTCGAGCGGGGCTGGCCGGTGGCACCGCCCTCCTGGCGGGAGGCGGCCCTGGTGGAGCCCTTGCGGCCGTTGCTGGAGCTGCGCGGACTTGTGAATCGCCAGATGGAGGTTTGCCGCAGCGGCGCCGGCCTGGGGGCCTCCCTCGAGGCCCGGGTGGAGCTGGAGCTTGGGAGCGGCGAACGCTCTGCGGCCCTCAGCGCCGCCCTGGAGCTGCTGCAGAACAGCGCCCATCCCTCGGTCGACAACCTGGCCGACTGGCTGATCGTCTCGCAGCTGGAGCAGCGTGAGCCCGGAGCCCCGGCCCTGAGCGATCCCCTGGCCGAAGCCAGCGAGTCGGGCATCACGGTGCGCATCGCCCGGGCTGAAGGGCAGAAATGCGAACGCTGCTGGCACATGGAACACGACATCGGTGACCATGCCTCCCACCCCAGCCTCTGCGGCCGCTGCGTGGGAGTGCTCGAGGGCTGAGCGCGGCTTACCAGTGGGCTGGATCGAGAAAGTGCTGGGGTGCCAGAGGGCCCGCCAGCACTTTCTCGTCGGCAGGGTTCAGGGGCCCCAGCAGCAGCTCGGCCTCGCTGATCTCGGCCCCATCCGGCAGGGCACTCTGGTCGGGATCAAAGGCGGTGGGGTGGGTGACGCTGCAGGAGAACCCACGGAACACCAGCAGCTCGAAGGGCTCATGCTGCGCCCCCGGCAGGGTGCCCCGCAGGCGCAGCACCCGGTCGGCCCGGCCGCGGCTGAGGGCTTCGAGCTGGGCCAGCAGGGACTCGGCCATCAGAACCCTCCAGCGACCCGCCCCTGACGGGGGAGACGCACCAGGATCCACTGCAGCAGACCCACCACATAGGCCACCAGCGCCAGGTAACCGAAGAACGCGGTGAGGGTGGGGGTGAGGTCGGCACCGAACACGAAGGCGAACACCTCCGTCGCCAACCCATGCAAGCGGCGCGGAGCCTCCAGCCAGGTCTGACAGAACGCGCTGCGGGCCACGCCCAGGCCGCAGCCGAGGGCACTCAGGCCAAGCCCGGCCCCCAGCAGGCCAAAGGCCGTGAGTGCCCAGCGCCAGCTGCGCACCGCGAGGGGAAGGGCGCGCCAGGGGGGCAGATCAGCCAGCTCCTCATTCAGATCCACCCAGAACCAGAGCGACGCCACCATCAGCAGTTTCGCCAGAATCATCAGTGGATAGGCCAGGGGCCGGGCGTCGACGAACAACAGCACCGCGATCGCCAGCAGACTGGCCACCTTCCAGTAGATGCCCATCAGCCGCAGCAGCGCCCCTTCCCGCCGACAGGCCGCCCAGACCAGCAGCACCAGAGGCAGGCCCAGAGTGAAGACCACCGCAAGGCGGAAGTCGAGCCACACCAGGGTGCGGTACAGCAGGTCAGGCACAGCTTGGGTACGGGAAGGCGCCATTATCCGCGCCAAGCCACACCAGTAGGTTCGGGTGATGCCTGCGCCCTCGCTGTTCTCCTGGCTCCGACGTGGTGATGAGCAGGCTTCCTGCCGCACGGCGCTCTCACGCCAGCCCTCCCTGGAGGACGCCGTCGGCGAGGTGGTTCAGCAGCTGTGTGCCCGGGAGTATCGCTCAGCTGCGCGGGGAGAAGCGGATCTGGCCCTGGTGTTCGGCTCCACCAGTTACGCCAGCGACCTGCCGCGGCTGCTGCCTCTGCTGCGCTCCCGCCTGCGGGCCCGCCACTGGCTCGGCGCCGCCGGCGGGGGCGTGGTGGGCACGGGGGCCAGCGGTACCGCCCGTGAAGTGGAACAGGAACCTGCCCTGAGCGTGATGCTGCTGCATCTGCCGGGGGCCGATCTGCAGCTGTTCGGGCTGGACACCGACCAGCTGCCCGATCTCGATGGAGACAGCCGCGACTGGGTGAGCTGGGTGGGAGCCGATCCGGAGCGGGCCTCCGCGATGGTGCTTCTGGTGGACCCCACCTGCCAGGCGATCAATGATCTGATCAGCGGCCTCGATTACGCCTTCCCCGGCCTGGCCAAGGTGGGGGGCATCGCTGGCCACCACAGTGCCAACCATGGATCACTGCTGCTCGACGATCGGGTGGTGACCGGTGCCGTGGGCTGCCTGATCGGTGGCCGCTGGACCATCGATCCCTTGGTGGCACAGGGATGCCGGCCGATCGGCCCCGTGTTCGAGATCGAGCAGGCGGAGCGCAATGTGGTGCTTCAGCTCAGCCGCGGCGACCAGCAGAACACCCCGGTGAACTGTCTGCAGTCGATTCTGCAGACCCTCAACCCCACCGAGCGGGAGCTGGTGCGCCACTCCCTCTTCCTCGGGGTGGCGCGCAGCAGTTTCAGCCTGGCCGACGGCGGGGACGACGGGGAGAGCACCGCTTTTCTGGTCAGGAACCTGATCGGGGTGGACCCCCGCAACGGGGCGGTGGCGGTGGCTGAGCGCCTGCGGGTGGGCCAGCAGGTGCAGTTTCAGCTGCGCGATGCCGAGGCCTCACGCCAGGAGCTGCGACAGTTGCTGAGCAACCAGGCCAGCGCCAGCGCCGCCCAGCCTCCTCTGGCTGGCCTGCTCTTCGCCTGCCTGGGGCGCGGGGTGGGGCTCTACGGCGAACCCGACGGCGATGTGAGCATCGTCCAGCGGGAATTTCCAGGTCTGCCGATGGCCGGGGCCTTCTGCAACGGAGAGATCGGACCGGTGGGAGGCATCACCTACCTGCACGGTTACACGGCAAGCCTGGGCTTCCTGGTGCCCCGTGAGGCTGCAGGGCCGCCACCGTCAGAGGGCTGAGCGGTGGTGCGGCAGCACGTCAACCCCCTCTCCAGGGTGCACCAGAGGCCCCTGCCGTTGCCCCTCCTCCAGGAGCTGTTCGAGCGACCGGGCCAGCCGCTCCACCTCGACATCGGCAGTGCCCGCGGGCGCTTCCTGCTGGCGATGGCTCCACTCCAGCCCTCCTGGAACTTTCTGGGGATCGAGATCCGCAGGCCCCTGGTGGAGGCCGCCGAACGCGACCGCCGGGAGCTGAGCGCGGGCAACCTGCGCTTCCTGTTCTGCAACGCCAATGTGAGCCTGCTGTGCTGGCTGGCAACCCTGCCTGCCGGACAGCTGCGGCGGGTGACGATCCAGTTTCCCGACCCCTGGTTCAAGAGCAGGCACCACAAGCGACGGGTGCTTCAGCCCGACCTGCTCCAGGCCCTGGCGGCGACCCTGCCTGAGGGGGGCGAGCTGTTTCTGCAGAGCGATGTGACGGCGGTGATCGAGCCGATGGTGGCGCTCACCGAATCCAGTGGCTGGTTCAGGCGTCCTGCGGAGGACGCACGTCCGTGGCGCGGTGACAACCCATGGCCGGTGGCAACCGAGCGGGAGCGGCTGGTGCTCGCCCGGGGGCTGCCGGTGTACCGGGTGCTCTATCGGCGCGGGAGCAAGCCCTGCAGCCATCCGCCGCCGCCCCTGGAGCGGAGCACCGAAGCCGCCCATAATCCGTCGGCCCGTTCCGCCGGCGCCTGATGCCCAACCCCGCCACCCATGCCGCCGTCGGCTCCGCTGAGGGCGGTGGCACCGACGCCCCGGAGCACGAATCCCGGGTGCCCTGGCTGCTGCGCTGGCAGGGGCTGTTCGCCTCCTCCTCGGGCCCCCTGGCCAGGAATCTGCCCCTGCTGGCCGGGCTGGTGCTCTGCGCGCTGATGGCGGGTCTGCCACTGGTCACCCGGGCCGGGCTGAGTCTGCTGATCCTCTCCAGTGGTCTGCTCTGGCTGATCTGGGCCCTGTGCACCCCCGCCGGCCGGATCGGACCGATCAGCGGCTGGCTGCTTCTGATGCTGGGGCTGGCGGTGCTGGCCACCGGCTTCTCGCCCGTGCCCACGGCTGCGGCCAAGGGCCTGCTCAAGCTGGTCAGCTACCTGGGCGTCTATGCCCTGATGCGTCAGCTGCTCGCCACGGCGCCCGTCTGGTGGGACAGGATCGTGGCCGCCCTGCTGGGCGGGCAACTGATCACGGCGGTGATCGGCATCCGTCAGCTCTATGCCGACAGCTCGGCCCTGGCGCGCTGGTCAGACCCGAACTCGGTGGCGGAAGGGACGGTGCGGATCTACAGCACCCTCGGCAACCCGAACCTGCTCGCGGGCTACCTGCTGCCGATCCTTCCGCTGGCGGCCGTGGCCATGCTGTGCTGGCGGCGGCCCATGGCCCGCCTCTATGCCCTCTCGGCGCTGCTGATCGGGGTGGCGGCCTTGATGCTCACCTACAGCCGAGGCGGCTGGCTGGGGCTCGTGGGGGCCCTCGGCAGCCTGGCCTTGCTGCTGGCCCTGCGGGCCAGTCGTCACTGGTCGCCCCTGCTGAGACGCCTGTTTCCGCTGCTGCTTCTGCTGGGCGGGGCCTTGGTGCTGGTGGTGGCCGTCAGCCAGGTGGAAGCCCTGCGGGTGCGGGTGCTGAGTCTGGTGGCGGGCCGGGAAGACAGTTCCAACAACTTCCGCATCAACGTCTGGATGGCGGCTCTCCAGATGGTCCAGGACCGGCCCTGGCTGGGCATCGGGCCGGGCAACACGATCTTCAATCTGATCTATCCCCTCTACCAGCAGCCGAAGTTCAACGCCCTCAGCGCCTACTCGATCCCCCTGGAGCTGGCCGTTGAGGGGGGCATTCCCGGACTGCTGGCGGGCCTTGGCCTGCTGCAGTGCAGCCTTCGCCAGGGCCTGTCCCAGCTGCGGCGTGAACATCCCCACGTCCTGCCGGCGCTCGGAGCCGTGGCAGCGATCGTTGGCCTCTGTGTCCAGGGCCTCACCGACACGATCTTCTTCCGCCCGGAGGTGCAGCTCACCGGCTGGTTCTGCCTGGCCACCCTGGCCACCCTGCCCTTGGCAGCGGATGGCTGAACCAGTCGTGCTGGCGGGTTTCGATGCCGGCCAGACCCACACCACCTGCAGGCTGGCCCAACGCCGGAGCAACGGCAGCCTGGAGGTGCTCGCCGAAGGGGAGGGTCCCGGTGTGAGCCATCTGGCCGCCGCCGCCGGTGAGGAACGCTTCAGCACGGCCCTTGGCCTCAGCCTGGAGCGGGCCCGCGCTGCCGCCATGGCCAGCCGGGGCGGGGCCCGGGCCGCGACCACTCCGCTGCAGGCGGCCGCTGTGGGTGCCAGCGGCATCGAGCAGGGCAGTGCTGTGCAACACCTCGGCACGAGGCTGGCCTGCTCCGCTCTCGGCCTGTCTCCCCAGCGGGTGCGGGTGTGCGGCGACGAGCGCACGGCACGGCACGGCGCTTTCGGCGGCGGCCCAGGCATCGTGGTGATCAGCGGCACGGGCAGCATCGCCCTGGGCCGCAACGGCCAGGGACGGGAGCACCGCTGCGGCGGCTGGGGCTGGCTGCTGGATCACTCCGGCTCGGCCTGCGACATCGGTCGTGACGCCCTGGCGCTCTCGCTGGAGATGGCCGACGGCCGCCGCCCCGACAGCAGCTTGCGCACCAACCTCTGGGCGGCCCTGGGCGAGGGGCGCGTCACACCCCAGCGGATCAAGGCGATGGTGGTGGATCCTGGTTTCGGAGCCGCCGGCTTCGCCCGCCTGGCTCCGGCGGTCAATGCCCTGGCGGAAGCGGCTGATCCCGACGCCATGGCGGTGCTGGAGCGCTCAGCGGCGGGGCTGGCGGCAATGGTGGCTGGCGTGGCCCGAACCCTGGGCCTCGAAGACGGTGAGGTCTGCGGTCTTGGCGGAGCCCTCGAGCATCTGAGCTGGTTCGCGGGGGCGTATCAGCGCAGCCTCGCGCTGGCCCTGCCGCAGGCACGGCTGGTGCCTCCCCGGGGGGATGCCTGCCAGGGGGCCCTGCAGCTGGCCGCGCAGCTGCTGGAGACCACGGCGACGCTCAGCTCCGGTTGAGATGAGCCGCGGCCAGGGCCGCCAGATGGGACGACCAGTGGTCGACGGCCTCCTGCTCGGCCGCCTCCACCATCACCCGCAGCAGCGGTTCGGTGCCGCTGGCCCTCACCAGCACCCGACCGCTGCCGGCCATGGCCGTCTCGGCCTGCTCGACGGCCTGCCTGAGGGGATCGCAGTGGTGCCACTTCTGGCGCCGGCCCCGATCGGGCACGGTGACGTTGACCAGGGCCTGGGGGTAAGGCTGAAAACTGGCTTCCATCCAGTCGGCCAGGGACCCTGCGCCGTTGTGGATCAGCGTGGCCACCTGCAAGGCGGTGAGCAGACCATCGCCGCTCATCCCGTGCCGGGCCGAGAGGATGTGACCCGACTGCTCCCCGCCCAGTCCGGCTCCGCTGGCTTCCATGGCGGCGTGCACATGCTGGTCGCCCACGTCGGTGCGCTGCAGCAAGCCACCCCTGGCCTGCCAGGCCCGCTCGAAGCCCAGGTTCGACATCACGGTGGCCACCAGCAGCCGACCGGGGAGGTCGCCCGTCTCCAGCAGGGCCCCGCCCCAGAGGTACAGCACCTGATCGCCATCCACGACCCGGCCCTTGCCGTCGACCGCCATCATCCGATCGGCGTCGCCGTCGAAAGCGAAGCCCATCTGGGCACCTGATTGCAGCACCGCCTGGCGAAGGGCCTCCAGATGGGTGCTGCCGCACGACACGTTGATCCGCTGCCCGTCGGGATCCCCATGCAGCACGGTCAGATCCGCCCCGAGGGCGCTGAACACCGCGGCACCACAGGCTGTGGCGGACCCCCAGCAGAGGTCGAGCACGATGCGGCAGCCGTCCAGTCGCCGCCCACCGACACTGGCGAGCAAGGCGGCGCTGTAGTCGTCGAGCAGATCCGGCCGCTGGAAGGCCGGCCCACAGCCACGGGGGCCGCTCAGCCCCGTGGCCTCGATCGTGGCGGGGAGATCGCCGCGCAGGCCCGCTTCGATCGCCTCCTGCAGCGGTCGGTCGATCTTGGCGCCACCAGGCCCGAACACCTTGATGCCGTTGTCGCCGGGGGGGTTGTGGCTGGCGGAGACCATCAGGCCGCCGGCCGCCGCGACCCGGCGGATCGTGCCGGGCACCGCGGGGGTGGGGCAGAGGCCCAGGTTCCACACCTCCCGTCCGGCGGCGGTCAGGCCGGCGGTGAGGGCGGCGGCCAGCATCGGGCCGCTGTTGCGGGAGTCCATGCCGATCAGCACCGGGCGCTCGGGCGGCAGCACCCGACCGCACCAGTAGCCCACCTGAAGGGCCAGAAGGGGCGTGATCAGGCTGCCCACCTGCCCGCGGATGCCATCGGTGCCGAAGCCGGTGCAACCCTCCCCGAGGGGAGCTCCGATCGGGGAAGAGGCTGGCTCCAGCATCTGGCGAGAAAGGAAGGGAATCAGGCTAAGCGGCTCAGCAGCAGCACCCCTGGGCCTCAACGCCAGCGCCTCGGCCACCAGGCCCAGCGCAGCAGCTCGAAGACCGCCCAGAGCAGCAGACCGCCCACCAGCCAACCCGGCAGCCAGAGCAAGGGCCACAGCGGCCTGAGCAGCAGCACGCCCAGGGCCAGGCCAAGCGCCACCAAGGCTCTCACCCTCCCGGCCGCACCGGGGAGGGTGGTCCACCGGCGGAGCCAGGGAGGTGGCGCGGGCATGACCGGCAGACGGGAACCCCAGAATGCCAAAGCCGTACCGGAGCGCCGCTGCCTGACCTTGCCCAACCCGTCCCCTGCCGGTCGCCGCGGCCCGCTCACCCTGGCTCTCACCGTGATCGGCAGCGGGGCCTTGTTGCTGCTGGGGCGACTGCTGCTGCAACAACGGCCCCTTCCCACCCCTGACACCCCTGCCTTCGACCTGGAGAGAATCCGCCGCTGGGATCCCGATCCCGAGCGGCGCCGGGAAGCCAGCCTGCTGCTGCTGCCGGCCAGCAGCAGCGAGGACCCTTCAGGCCAGAGGCGCCTGCTGCGAGGGCAGGGCTGGGGACCGGGCCCACTGGCGGCGGTGGCGCTCAAGCGGGCGGCCCTCGCCCGCGAAGCCCAGGGGCTCGCTGCCACCCTCCAGTGGCGCGAGCTGCTGGAGCGCTTTCCCATGGCGCCTCCCAGCGCCGATGCCCTCTACGCTCTCGGCCGCGAAGACCCGCCCCAGCGTCGGGAGCTGCTGCGCCGCTTCCCGGCCCACCCCGCGGCCCTGGCCGCGGCCCTGGAACTGGGTCCCCAGGCCAGCCAGCGCCAGCAGGGAGCCCTGCATCTGGCCCGCTGGGGGCCCCGCTGGCCCGGTGCCGACGCACGCCTGCGCCAGATCTGCGCACAGCCGGCCACGGCTCTGAGTGCCGCCCAGCGGGGGAGCCTGGCCGCGGGGCTGGCCAGGGTCGGGGATGGGCGTCGAGCCCTGGGCTGCCTGGGTTCCACTCGGGGGGAGCCCAGGCAGGAGCTGGAGATCGGCCGGGCCCTGCTGCGGGGTGGTCCCGCCGAGGCCAGGGCCGGGGCTGCGCGCCTGCTGGCCCTGAGCCGAGAGCGAAGCCAGCGGCCAGAAGCTCTCGAGGCCGTGCGCCTGCTGGCCCAGACCCCCGCTCCCACGGTCACCCCAGCCGAGCTGAGTGAGCTGCCTGAACCCCTGCGGCTGAGTGCGCCTGTGCAGGCGCGGTTGGTGCTCGATGCCGGCGGAGACTGGCGTCCGGTGCTGCAGCGCTGGCCACGGGATCCCGCCAGCTGGGACCTGCAGTGGGACCTGACCCGGGCCGCCCTGCTCAAGGGAGAGGCCGAGCGGGCCCTGACCCTGCTGGAGGCCCTGCCCGCCACCGCTCTGCCGCCGCCGCTGGCCGCCCGACACCTCTTCTGGCGTGGCATGGCCCAGCGCCAGCTGGGCCAGCCGTCCGCGGCCCGGCGCAGCTGGGATGCTGTGTTGCGGCGTCTGCCCTGGAGCTACTACGCCTGGCGCAGCCGGGTCCAGCTGGGCGAACAACCCGAACTCCGGCTGCGCGCCGCCGGCCCGGTCGCCCTGGCGGCCGACCCTTGGCAGCCCCTGAACAGCGGCCAGCCTGATCTCGACCGGCTCTGGCGCCTGGCTCTCCACCTGGAAGCCTGGGAGCAATGGCGTCAGGAACGCCCCTCGGCAACCCTCACCTCGCCCGAGGAGCTGATGCTGGAGGGGCGGCTGCGGCAGGGGGTCGGGGACGACTGGACCGGCCTGGGCCAGCTGGAGCAGGCGAGCCTGCGCTGGGCCGGTGGCGACTGCCAGGCCAAACTGCCCCTGGAGCGGGCCCTGCTGCCGATCCGTCACGGCGAGGCCTTCAGCACGGCCGCGGCCCGCCACGGGCTGGATCCAACCCTGCTGCTGGCCGTGGCCAGACAGGAATCACGCTTCACCCCCGGGGTGGGATCGGTGGCGGGGGCCATCGGCCTGCTGCAACTGATGCCGGCCACGGCCGCGGAGCTGGCCGGGGGGGTGGTCAGCAAGGATCAGCTGCGCGAGCCTGCCTTCAATGCGGAGCTGGGGGCGGCGTACCTCAGCCAGATGCTCGACCTCTGGAAGGACAACCCCTTTCTGGCGATCGCCAGCTACAACGCCGGGCCGGGCGCGGTGGCCGACTGGCAGGACGGCAGGCTCCAGGCCAGCCCCGAACTCTGGGTGGAGGCGATTCCTTACCCCGAGACCCGCCTCTACGTGAAGAAGGTGCTCGGCAATCTCTGGGGCTACCAGGAACGGCCCAGGCGGAGCTGCTGAACGGGCCTCACCGTCAGGCCGCTTGTCCCAGCAGACCCCCCAGCTGCAAGAGCCGGCCGATCCAGACACCGAGCATCACGTACCCGCAGAGGAAAAAAGCCGTGAACAGCGGTGAGGGCACCACCCTGATGCGTGTGAGATCCAGGCGGGCCAGCAGCACCGCCGTGGCCAGGATCAGCACATCGGAGAGGGCACTGAGGTGGAGCAGGTAGAGGCCCCCGACAGTGACCAGGAGCAGGCTGACGATCAGGGTGATCACCCGGCTTGCAGCCATCAGCAGCGAAAGCTGACGCAGGAGCAGGTCGGGGACCGACGCCACCACCACCACGACCATCGCCTGCAGGCAGGCGACCGTCCAGTACAGCCCATGGACAGGATTCTGGTCGGGATTGACCAGGTCCTGGACCGGAGCATTCACCACCCAGTCGACGCCGAGATAGATGCTCACCAGCAGGAGCACGAGCAGGAACGGCGCCCGCAGGGGCAGCAGGGCGAGGCGCAGGATGCTGCCGATCACCCTGGTCATCGGGCCTCCAGCACCAGATCGATGGCGTCCAGGGGGCAGCTGGGGATGCATTGCTCGCAGACCAGACAGTGCTGGGCCGTGAATTCCAGCCGCCAGGCCGGCGGTCGACTGCGAAGGGCACCGCTGGGGCAGACGCTGGCGCAGATGCCGCAATCAACGCAGCGGCTGCGGTCGATGCGGATCTCTCCCGGGGCGCGATCAAGACCCAGCCCGAGATCCTCGAGCCACTGCTCGGCCGCATCGAGCTCGTCGATGTCACCTGAGAGCTCCACCACCATGGTGCCGCTCTGGTTGGGAGCGATCTGGGCCCGCAGGATCTTGGCGGCTATGTCGAAATCCACAGCCAGCCGATAGGTGATCGGGTGATGCACCGTTTCGCGCGGGAAGTGGATGGTGAGGCGACGCTTCACCGCAGCCAGGAGTGTTGGGCCATGCTATCGAGCTCCTGACACAGAACTGCCAGAGTGCCCGTGGTTCAGGCCCCTCGAGCGCCACGATGACTCAGCCCGACCCAGCGGCTCCAGCTGGTCCCTCCCCCCTTGGGCGCCGCGAGAGGATGGTGCTGGCTGCCGTCGCCGCCGCCCTGGCGCTGCTGCTGTTCTGGTTGCGCGGGGGACTGCAGCCCCAGGCACCACTGGAGCAGCTGGCCCGTCGTTCGCCTGAGCTGCCCCTGGCCCTCTCCAGTGGTCGCCCCACCATCGTGGAGTTCTACGCCGACTGGTGCGAAGCCTGCCGCTCGATGGCTCCGGCGATGGCGGCCCTGGAGAGTGAGCACCACGGCGAGCTCAATGTGGTGCTGCTGAATGTGGACAATCCGCGCTGGAGTCCTGAAATCGATCGCTACCGGGTGAACGGCATCCCCCAGCTGGAGCTGTTCGATGGCAGCGGCAGCTCGATCGGGCGCTCCCTCGGGGCCCGCAGCCGACCCGAGCTGGCTTCGATCATGACCGCCCTGATCGAGGAGACGCCCCTGCCACTGCTGGCGGGCGTCGGCAGCCTCTCGCCCCTGGCAGGCGGCGAGGCCCAGAACCCCAGCCAGGCCGTACCGGCCCAGGCCGGTCCCCGCAGCCACGGTTGAAAACCACCGCCCCCACCCCTGCCCGCTGCCCCATGGACCGTTTCCGGGTCGAGCTGATCGCTGCCACCCCCAATCCCCAGCAGTGCGTCTATGCCGCGATGCATCAGGACTACAGCGAGGGATTCGTTGCCGCCGACCGGGCCGACTGGCCCGACGAACGCACGGCGGGTGAGATCTGTGTGAAGCGGCTGCTCTCGGGCGAGCGCGGCCACTACGGCCCTCTGGAGCATGCCCAGATCGTGCTCAACGTGGGCTGGTTTCCCCACTCGGTCATGCAGCAGGCCCGCACCCACCGGGTCGGGGTGAGTTTCGATGTGCAGTCGATGCGCTACACCGGCGATCGCATCTGCCGCGCCGCCAACGGAGACCTGGAGCTGGAGGAGGTGTTCTACCTGCGCCCGGTGGGGTCCTACAGCGATCGCCAGGGCAAGAAATACGAGTACACAGCCGAGCAGCGAGCCCTCGACCTCGACCTCTGCCGGAAGGCGGCAGAGCGGTATCGGGATCTGCTGGCGGCAGGCTTCGCCGAGGAACACGCCCGCGGCATCCTCCCTTTCGACTACCGCCAGCACTTCGTGGCGAGCTTCAGCCTGCGCGCACTGCTGCATTTTCTCGATCTGCGGGCCAAGCTGGATGCACAGCTGGAGATCCGCCAGCTCTGTGATCTGATCTGGCCCCACCTGGAGTCGTGGGCTCCGGAGATCGCCACCTGGTATGGCCGTTCCCGGCTGCACAAAGCGCGCCTGGCCCCCTGACCACCTGTGCCTGCAAGACCCTCTGCAAGCCCATCGATGCCGCCGCTGCTGCTGCTCCTGCTGCTGATCGCCCCGGCCGCCCACGGCCAGACGCTGATCGATGCAGCGGGAGCGGCCGCCATCCAGGGAACCCTGCAAGGGGCCTCTGCTCCGGGATACACCAACCTGCTCAGATCCGTCGAAGGCTGGATGCTCACTCCTGGAGCAGGCGGCGGCAGCGATTCCTTCGGCATGCTCTCAGCGCCGGGCGCACGAGGTTCCCAGGCGGGGAGAGGCTCTGCCCTGCAGGAGAGCGAGACCCTGTTTGTGGTCAATGGACGGGTGATTCGTCTCTGCCCGAGCGGGCTGCCCTGCATCGGTCAGGTGCGCCGGGCCATGGGGCTGCCCTGAGCCCGAGCTGGCCCCTCCACTGATTCAGACCTTGGCCAGAGTGACGCGCTCCGGCTGATGCTGATATTTACCGGCACGATCCTGATAGGTGGTTTCGCAGGGATCTCCTTCGAAGAACAGCAGCTGGGTGATACCTTCGTTGGCATAGATGCGGCAGTCGGCCCCGGAGGAGTTGCTGAACTCGAGGGTGAGGTGGCCCTGCCAGCCGGCCTCGGCCGGCGTGGTGTTCACGATGATGCCCAGCCGGGCATAGGTGCTCTTGCCCAGACAGATCACAGTGATCGTTGGGGGGACTTTCAGTTTCTCCAGTGCGACGCCGAGTCCATAGGAATGGGCCGGCAGGATGAAGAAATCACCGTCGTCGTCGTGGTGGAGTGGCGCAGGCTCAAGGTTGTCTGGGTTGAACCGCTTGGGGTTCATCACCGTGCCAGGCACGTGCCGGAAGATCAGGAATTCCCGAGGCGAGAGGCGCAGGTCGTAGCCGTAGGAGGAACAGCCGAAACTCAGCACCGGCCGGGAGGCGGTGTCCGGAGCCAGGTGCCTCACCAGGTCAGGCTGGAAGGGCTCGATCATCCCTTCAACGGCCCTGGCATTGATCCAGCGGTCGTTCTTCAGCATGGGGCACCCCCGCGCCGCAGCTGGGTGACCTGATCGGCCATGCCCAGCAGCTCCAGGGGCATGGCCGGACCCGTGAGGATCACATCCAGGTGGGCCGGTCGTTGCTCAAGGGTGCTGATCACCTCCCCCCCTGGGAGGTACCCCAGCTCGATCGCCAGTCCAAGTTCGTCGAGAACCATCAGATCCACCGCCGCCTCCATCAGCTGATCACGGCTGAAAGCCCACACCTCCTCCACGGCGGCGCGCACCGACACCTGCTCCCGGTCGGCAGGCTCGGTGAGACAGGAGGCCACGGCCGGGCGCAACCACTGCAGGCGGCCGCAGAGGCTGAGGCTGCGGCCAGGCCCCTGGTCGACCCCACCCTTGAGGAACTGGCTGATCAGCACCCGACTGCCCAGCCCGGCTGTGCGCAGGGCCTGGCTGAACACCCCTCCGAAACTCCCGCGGAAGGGGGCTGTGTGCACCTGAAGCAGGCCTTCGGGCCTGGCCAGCGCTGCCCGGGGGCGGGGCGGCGGCACCGGCCGGGAGGCCGGCACGGCGCGCAGGGGATGGCGCGACTCATGGGAGGCGTTGCGCAGGCTGGCCGTCATCAACACCCCAAGGGAAGCGCGGTCCTGAATGTAGCGGCGTCCGGGCCGCCAGCAAGACTTCGCCACCATCCCTAGTGCGAACGTCCGTACCACTCTCCGAGCTCTGCTCTCGCCGGGCCTGCGTTGATACTGTTGATAGGTGTCGGACACTACAAGGCGCGCCATTGGCGATCCTTACCGTCCATCTCACACCTGCTCCGCCGAAACATGGTTGGCGCGATGCGCGGATTCAGCCGAACCGGCGGCCCTTCGACACCGGCTCCCGTCGGACTGGCCGCAGCCGCCAACGGCGCCAACACGCTTCTGGATGTGATGCGCGGGCTGAGCGGCTGCGTGATCGAAAGCGTGGAGCGGGGCAAAACGATCTTCTTCCCCGGTGATCCGGCCGAGCGGGTCTACCTGCTGCGTCGCGGAGCGGTCCGCCTCTCGCGGGTCTATGAATCGGGCGAGGAGATCACCGTGGCCCTGCTGCGGGAAAACAGCCTGTTCGGGGTGCTCTCTCTGCTCACCGGTCAACGGTCCGATCGCTTCTACCACGCGGTGGCCTTCACCCGGGTCGAGCTGGTGGCCGCCCCGGCCGGCTCGGTGCGGCGGGCCATCGAGCAGGACTCGAGCGTGGGGCTGCTGCTGCTGCTGGGCCTCTCCTCCCGGATCCTGCAGACCGAAACGATGATCGAGACCCTCACCCACAGGGACATGTCGTCGCGGCTGGTGAGTTTTCTGCTGGTGCTCTGCCGGGATTTCGGTGTGCCAGGCAGCGAAGGCATCACGATCGACCTGCGCCTCTCCCATCAGGCGATTGCCGAGGCGATCGGATCAACCCGGGTCACGATCACCCGCCTGCTGGGCGATCTGCGCCAGTCAGGGCTGGTGCAGATCGATCGCAAGAAGATCACGGTCTTCGATCCGGTCGCCCTCGCCAAGCGTTTCAGCTGAGCCGGTTGCCACCGCCACTGATACTGGGACCACACGCACGGCGCTGTGTCCGGCTGGCTGCTGATTCTGGCGCTCCTGGCCCTCGGAGGGGTGCTGGCCACCCTGGGCGACCGGCTCGGGAGCCGGGTCGGCAAGGCCAGGCTCAGTCTGTTCAACCTGCGGCCGCGCAACACGGCCGTGCTGATCACCGTGCTCACGGGCAGCCTGATCAGTGCCGTCTCCCTCGGCCTGATGCTGGCGGTGAGCGAACGGTTGCGCGTCGGGCTGTTCGAACTCGACGCCCTGCAGGCACGGCTGCTCGAGAGCCGCACCACCCTGCGCCGCAGTGAGAAAAATCTGCGCCTGAGCAAGCAGGAGCAGGCCCGCGTGGAGGCGGCCCTGAAGCGTGCCCGCCGCGATCGGGAGCAGACCCGCCGTCAGCTCACGGCCGCCGAGATCCAGGCGCGCCGGTTGCGCGGGGAACTGAAGCCCCTGCAGACCCAGCGACAGCAACTGCTGGCCCAGCGCAATCGACTCAACCAGGACATCCGCGCCAGGGACCAGGACATCCACAGGACCGAGACGGAACTGGCCCGGGTGCGCGGCCTGATCAGTGCCGGTGAGGCCGAGCTCAAGGGACTGGAGGAGAAACTGATCGCCCTGCGTCGCGGCGACGTGGTGCTCAGCAGCGGTCAGCCCTTGGCCACGGCCAAGGTGAAGCCCCGCAACGGGGCCGAGGCCAGGGAAGCGGTCGTGGCGCTGCTGCGTCAGGCCAATCTGAATGCCTTCCAGCGGGTTCTGCCCGGGGAAGACCCCAACCGGCAGATCCTGCTGGTACCGCGGCAGGACATCGCCACGCTCGAAGCCCGCATCTCCCGGGGAGGGCCCTGGGTGGTGAGCATCCTCTCGGCTGCCAACGTGCTGCGCGGCGAAGACCAGGTGCTGGGATTCCCCGACCTCAGGCCCAACCGCCAGGTGCTGCGCCAGGGCGATCTGATGGCGTCCACGGTGCTGGAGGGCAATGAGCGCTCCAGCGAACAGGTGCGCAGCCGCCTCAATCTGCTGCTGGCGGCCTCCTTTGCGAAGGCCCAGCGCCAGGGCTCGATCGCCGATGGGGTCCAGTTCGATGTGGCCACCTTCAACCGGCTGGGGCGAGAACTGAGTGAGCGGCCCCTCGGGCAGACCGTGACCCTGGAGGCTGTGGCACTCCGCGACGCGGAAACCCCTGACCCTCTGGTGCTCGAGCTCCGCCTGGCCGCGGTCCCCAGCGAACCACGGCCGGAACGGATGGGCCCGGGGCGGCCATGATCCGCTCGGCTCTCCAGGATCCAGCCGATCTGCCAGGCGAGGGCGCTCTGGCCGGGCTCGATCCGGGTCTCAGCAAGTGTGGACTGGTGCGCACCGACCAGCTGCGGCACCAGGTGCTCGAAGCCGCGGTGATGTCGCCCGAGCAGGCCTGGGGCCGGCTGGAAGGCTGGCTGGAGCAGGGGGACGTGGTGGCGGTGATCCTCGGCAATGGCACCGGCAGCGACTGCTGGAAACGGCGGCTGGACCAATGGCCACTGCCGGTGCTGCTGGTGGAGGAGCATGGGACCACCCTGGCGGCACGCCAGCGCTTCTGGGAACTCCACCCGGCAACGGGCTGGCGCCGGTTGTTGCCCAGGGGGCTGCGCCAACCTCCCCGCGACTGGGATGATGTGGTGGCCCAGTTGCTGCTGGAGCGGTTCCTGAACCACCCCCTGGCGCCGCCCTAGAACTTGGCCCGCACGGTGAAGGCGTAGTCGCCACCGGGCTCGAGCTGATAGTCGAGCTGGAGCAGAAAACGAAGCAGGGCGTCCTGGATCAGGGCACGGCCCAAGGAAGGCTCCACCGTCAGTTCTCCCCGGCCGAACGCCCAGCGAAAGGTCCAGTGGAAGCCACCGGCAGCCACCTCGCCCTCCAGCAGCTGATGGCTGAAGCTCTGGTGCAGCACCCGCAGCTGGGCGGTGGTGGCGGGCAGACGGCTCACGGGATCAGGGCATGGGGCACAGTGACGCCTCCAGCGTCAGGCAGGGGTGGGCTGAAAACTGTTCAGACGGGTGCCGGCTCGCTCATACCCCCGGGTGCGGATGAGGCCGACCCCCTCGAGCACTTCGGCCAGCACCTCCTGCACAAGGGGCCGCTCAGCGACTTCGAAGCGACCCAGCACATGGGAAATCGTACGGGCTTTGCGCAGGGCGGGATCCTGGGCCGGGGCACCGATGCCGATCCGCAGCCGGGCGAAGTCCTGGCTGCCCAGATGACTGATGGCGCTGCGCAGGCCGTTGTGGCCACCTGCACTGCCGGAGCGGCGCAGGCGCAGGCGCCCCAGGGAAAGATCCATGTCGTCCACCAGTACCAGCATCTGATCGGGACGGAGTCCGAACCAGTTGAGGGTGGACCGGATCGAGCGGCCACTCTCATTCATGTAGGTGCTGGGCTTGAGCAGGCGCAGGCGGGTGGGGCCATGGCCGATCTCGGCGATGGCCCCCTGCAGCTTGCCGTTCTGCCGGAATTGGGCGCCTTCCTGCTGAGCGAGCTGATCCAGGGCCATGAAGCCCACGTTGTGGCGGGTCTGGGCGTACTTCTCGCCGGGATTGCCGAGCCCGACAAGCAGCTGCAGGTCGGCAGCGAGTTGCAGAGACAACGCTCAGCTTGACGGGGACGGAGGGTTGGGATCGCCGGCGCTGGCATCGGCAGCACCGGCTTCAGACTCAAGGATGGTGGTGGAGACCGTTTCGGTGTCGACGGCCTTGCGGAATTCCTGCTCAAACTGGCTGGAGGCCGACTGAAACCCCTTGAGGGTGCGGCCGAGGGTGCGGCCCAGCTCAGGCAAACGCTTCGGTCCGAAGACGAGCAGGCCAATGGCGGCGATAACCGCCATCTCCGGAAGACCGATCCCAAAGAAGTTCATGGAAGGGGGGGTCTCAGGTGGAGGGGAGCGGCTGAGGGAGGGAACCGCCGATCAGCCCATGCCGTTCCAGTTGACGGTGATGCCGTCGAGAAGGAGCGAACGGTTGTAGAGCTGCAGGATCACCAGCAGAAAGACCAGGAACAGGGCCATGAAGACGCCCATGACCGGGGTGGTTCCCCAGCCGGGGACAACCTTGCCGTACTCGGAGTTGAGGGGGCGCAGCAGATTTCCCAGTCGGGTGCGTTGGGCCATGGCTGTGGTGTCCTCTCTGGCACATGGGATAGGGCCGTTACTGTAAGGGGCAAGGGTTCACCGGCGCAGCCCTCGCCGAGAGTTGTGACGGTCCGGTTCGCCGTCGGGCTTCGGCCGATGGCTCCGCTGGACAACCCCCTCACCGCCACATCCCGGATCGTCTCCGGTCTGTCCCCCTCCACCACCACCCTTGAGCGAAACCTCCCCAGCCATCTCCGTGGCGATCACCGTTCTGGTGGCCCTCCTCGCCCTCACCGGCTTCGGCGTCTACACCGCCTTCGGGCCACCCTCGAAACAGCTCACGGATCCCTTCGACGATCACGACGACTGATCCGCCAGCTGGCCAGTTGCCAAGGTCCCACGCGGGTGCGTACTTCGGACTCTGGTCCAACGTCCTCCGCTCCGGCAGAAGAGGGGAGCGGATCCCCGAGCCCATCGAGGCGCTCCAGCACCTGCCAGTCGGCTCCCAGCTCCAGCTGGTGACGACAGGGAGAGAGGTTCTGCACCGTCAGCCGGGCCAGACCGCCACCGCCTTCGCGCTCAAGGGAGATCAGACGCAGATCGCGGTGACCCAGCTCCAGCACTGAGCCAGGCATGGTTTCTCCCGCAGAGAAGGCAGGCCGCAGCCAGCACGGCTCCCGGAAGCGGACCGCCGCAGCCGCCACACCAGCCTGACGCCAGCCCTCGCCGCAGGGCATCAGAGCCAGGCGCAGGCGCTGTGCTCCGTTGTCGGCGCCTGGATCTGGCCAGGTCGGACCGCGCAACAGGGACACCCCCAGAGCCTCCGGACACGCTGAAACCCCCTGCGGCCCATCGAGCAGCACCGCCAATCCACCGGTGGCGGCCTGGCTCGCCACCCAGCTGATCGCCGGCACCTCCCAGCGGCTCGCTTCGCGCGCATTGGTGGCCGCAGCGGCCCGCTCGATCACAGCGGCACCGGTGTCGGCGGCCCAGCGCACGGCCGGATGCTGCAGGGGCAGCTCCAGCCGCAGCAGTTCGTGGCGCTGGCGCCAGTCGACCCGCAGGGTGAGCTCGAGCCAGGGGCAGCCGGCCCGCAGCTGCAGATCAAGGCGCAGGGCACTGGCGCCGCAGCGGCCGCGCCAGACCAGCCGGCAGCAGAGCGGACCGACTTCCGCCAGCGCCGGAACGGGTTCCCAGTCGAGGGGCAGGGGGTGCTGGCGGTAATCGGCGGCCAGATCCCAGGCATCCCAGAACTCGCCCCGATCCAGCCAACGCCGCCACTGCAGCGGTCCAGCCAGCTGTGGGCTGTGGTCGCCCCCCCAGAGTTGCTCGAGGCCCAGCGGGCCGAGCTGAGCCCAGATCAGGCCATTGCCCAGCCGCCAGCGCTCGCCGGCGGTGAGGGTCTCGAGCTTCACCGGATTCTCGATCGCGTCGTCGTCGGTGGCCGGCAGAGGGTCCGGGCCGGAGCGCTGTCGCCGCAGCCGCAGCACCGCCACGCCGGCGGGGGAGGGCAGCTGCACCCAGTGACCACCCGATGCGACGGGCTGGGAGGGCAGGGGCTGCTCCTCCAGGCTCCAGCGGCCCGCGGGAAGGCGCAGGGTGAGGGGGGCCGCCGGCAGGGGCTGCAGCTGGGCCCACCACCACGACTCCACCGCTCTGGAGGCCCCCTGAGCCTGATCACCGGCACCGGCACCAGCACCAGCACCAGCAGGCTCCAGCCAGGCGCGCAACGATCGATCACGACAGCGGGACGCCCGGCGGCGGGACGCCCGCCACTGGGGTTCAGCCTGCTCGAACACCTCGGGAATGGAGGTGCCCGGCAGGATGTCGTGGAACTGCTGAAAGAGAAGCTCACGCCAGCCGGAGGTCTCTGATCTCTCACCCGTGGCCCCGAGCAGGGCGCCGGCCAGGTCGGCCTCGCGCAGCAACCGCTCCAGGGTGCGGTTGTGGCGTTTCTGGTCGGGGCGGCTGGTGGCGCAACCGCGATGCAGCTCCAGGTAGAGCTCATCGCGCCAGACGGGAAGCTGGCCGCTGAGGGGCTCCAGCCGCTGCAGGTAGTCGCGCAGGCTGCCGTGCCGCTGCGGAGCGGTGGCTTCGTTGTTGCGCCACAGATCCAGCTGCTCCAGCATTTCGCGGGTGGGTCCGCCACCGTGGTCCCCGACCCCCGGCAGCCAGAGAGCTGTGGGGTCTCCCGTGGCCTCCTGCCACGCCAGCCGGTAGCGCTCCATGGCCAGTGGATCCCCGTCGGTGCCGATGGGGGCGGTCATCAGGGCCAGCACCTCAGCGCCACAGCGACTGCGCCAGCGGAACAACCGGTGGGGGAAGGGGGTGGTGGCGTTCCAGGCCAGCTTGTGGGTGCAGAACCAGCGCACGCCCGTGGCCGCCGCCACCGCCGGCAGGCCGGCACTGAAGCCGAAACTGTCGGGAAGCCAGGCCAGCTGATGCTCCCACTCCGGGAAGGTCCGGCGGCTGTAGGCCTGTCCTTCCTGAAACTGCCGCAAGAGGGAGGCGGTGCCGACCAGCACGCAATCGGCTTCCACCCAGGGGCCGTTGAGCGGCTCCCAGCGGCCGGCGCGCATCGCGGCGCGGATCCGCGCGAACAGGGCGGGACGATGCCGCTCCAGCCAGGCATACAGCGCCGGGGTGGAATGGCCGAAGTGCAGGTCGGGGTGGTGGTCGATCAGATCGAGGGCTGAGCGGAAGGTGCGTTCAGCGGCCTGCCAGGTGTCGGCCACCGGCCAGAGCCAGGCCAGGTCCAGATGGGCGTGGCCAAGCAGATGGAAGCTGCCGGCCACGCCTGGGAAGGGCTGGCGCAGCTGCTCCAGCTCCAGCCGTGTGGCCGTCAGCAGACCATCAGGGTCCGACGGATCGAGGGGCTCCGCCTCGATCGCGCTCAGGATCAGGGCGCCGTCGTCGTGCAGTGGACTGCGCAGCTCCAGCTCCAGGCGCAGGGGCTGCCCCTGCCACCAGTGCTGCGGAAGGGCCCAGCGGCAGGAGCTGTCGAACAGGTCACCACGGTGAACTGTGCGGCCATCGACCCGCAGCTCGGCGGCGGTGGCCCACCAGCGCAAGGCCAACCGGGCGCGGGCCGGGGACCGGCCCCGCCAGCTGGGAGGACAGCTCAGCTCCAGCACCAGATGCTGTGTCTGCCCGCCCCGCGGCCAGGCGATCAGACCGCGGGCATGCCAGTCGGGGCGATGGAGCCGAGCCCAGGGGTCGGCCAGGGCTCCCTGCCAGGAACCATCAGGGCCACGCCGCTGCCAGGCGGAGAGCAGATCGAGCCTCGAACGTGATCGAAACGTTTCAATCTCGGGGGGTTGCTGGGGGTCCAGGCCCTGCGTCATCGATCCCGGCCGTCAGTGACCCATAGGATGATGCGGCTGCCGAAGGGTCGTTCAGGCCCCACCTGGCGCCTGTCACTCCCTGTCACCCGCCGGACGGATTCATGCTCGCCCTCAAGATCTCCGTTTACTCGGTCGTTTTCTTCTTCATCGGCATTTTCGTCTTCGGCTTTCTGGCCAGTGATCCCAGCCGCACCCCCAGCCGCAAAGACCTCGAAGACTGAATCCACGCTCCGGTCGGGTGGGGTCACTACCTCAACCCACCTGAGAGAGCCCCCCGCGCCAACCAGGGCATGGCAGGATCGGCCGCGGTCCTGGAGACGTGGTGCCCTCAGCAACGCTTATCCGATGGGCCATCGGACTCGTGGGCGCGGCAACCCTGGCAACACCGGCGGTCAGCCGGGCCAGGACCCTGGAGTCAGAGTCCACCCCAGCCATCGTCAGTGAAGCGGGAGCCGGCGCTACCGACCCGCTCGCTACAGAAGCTCAGCATCAGGCCCCTGCTGCTCAGACCCTGCCCGCCCCCCAGCACCGTCCGGAGGCGAGATCCAAGGGGGTTGTGTCCGCAGACGCCAGGGGTATCGAGACCAACGCCCCCGAGGCCGACGCCGACGCCGGCGAACTCAGCCCCGCTGAGCTGACGCCCGAGGCGATCGCGAGTCCAGCCGAACCCTCAGCGCCCGCAGCCGCCGGCGACAACGATGGGGAGAGCTCCCCCGAGAAGACTCCTCCCAAGGAACTGGACATCAGCGCTGATCAGCAGGGATTCGACCTGGTGATCAACCGCTATGTGGCCACCGGCAACGCCAAAGCGGTTCTGGCTGGAGGCCGGTTGATGGCGGATCGTCTTGAGTACGACACCACCACCCGCACCCTCTATGCCACGGGCAGCGTGCGCTTCTGGCGCGGCCGGCAGTACGTGCAGGCCAGCATGCTCCGCTACAGCCTGATCGAAGGGGAAGGGGAGATGGAGGACGTCTACGGCGTTCTCGATCTGGAGACCAGCCTGGAGGACCTCGACCCCGAGCAGGCCCCCTCCATCCCGCTGCCTGAGCCTGCCCCCGTCGCCTGCCCGACGGTGCTGCCCGAGATTCCCGACTGGCACCCCCACCCCTGGAGCGCCACCCTCTGGGGCGGACAGATGTTCCACTCCGATTTTGGACAGACCTTCTTCGGCCAGGGCGTCTTCCGCCCGGAGCGGGTCCTGGGCGCCGGTCTGCAGAAGCGGTTGATCAAATCCGGACCGTTCGCCCTGGAACTGGACTTCAATGCTCTCGGCCACTGGGCCTCGGCCCAGAAGGGCGGGCGCTACACAAGACCCTTCACCGCCAGCGAGGTGGCCAACCTCTCCACCTCCGCGCAGACCTTCGGTGAATTCACCGCCGGCATCGGCCTGAGGGCCTGGCTGCAACCCTGGCTCAGCCTGGGGTTCGTCCAGGGCGTCAGCCTCAACACCAACCTCAGCAACTACGAAGACACCTACCGGGAGAGGTCGGCCCGGTTTCTCAACTACCTGGGTTTCGAGATCGAGGGCTCCTTCTCGCCCCAGTGGTCGATGGTGGGCAGAATTCACCACCGCTCCGGCGCCTTCGGCACCTATAACGGCGTCCGGGAAGGCAGCAACGCCTACCTGCTCGGCCTGCGCTATCGCTTCGGAGGGGATCCGGAGCCCACGGATGATCCCCAGGCCAGCCTGCGGCCGGCCAAAGGATGCCCCAACCGCGGAGCGGAGCCGCCGGATCTCCCCCGCTCCCTGCCGGAGGCCCTCGAACAGGTGGCCATGGGCGGCGAGGCACCGGTACCGGAGCAAGAACCACCAACCCCAGACGACAGCACGGACTCGCCCCAGGACGAGCGACCCTCGTTCCGGGCCATGCGAGAGCAGGAGCAACGGCGGGCCGCCGCCGCCGCCGCCATCGAGCAAAGGATTTCTGACGTACAAAAGCGCGAAGGGCTGGTGATCGAGCGTCGCGGGCAAGTGGGCGGCAACGACGACCTGACCGCCGATCAGAACAGCGACTTCGGCCCTGCAACGCCGCGCCAGGTGCGGCGCCTGCGCTCGGAGAAGAACCGCCAGGCGGTGCAGGGCACCCTCACCCACCTGCGCTATCAGGCGGCCCGGATCGTGTTCACCCCCAATGGCTGGCGCAGCGACCGCGCCAGTTTCAGCAACGACCCCTTCACGCCCTCCCAGTCGTGGATGGATGCGGATCAGGTGGTGGTCAACCAGGACACCAACGGCGACCTCCTGATCACCTCCAAGCGCAATCGGCTGATCCTCGAAGACCGTTTCGCCATTCCGGTGAGCTCACGAACCCGCATCCGCAAGCAACAGGAAGTGGAGAACCGCTGGGTGCTGGGAGTTGATCAGGACGACCGCGACGGCTTCTTCGTGGGCCGGCGCCTGAAGCCGATCCGGATCGGGGAGAAAGGAACCCTGGAACTGGAGCCCCAGTTCATGCTCGAGCGCGCTTACCAGGGCACCACCGACAGCTACCCCCGCCCTGGCGGCCAGGCCGGTGGACCCTCCGTCAGCCAGGACAACACCCTGGGGGACCTCTTCGGCCTGGAGGCCAGGCTGAAGACGCCGCTGCTGGGTTTCGATGCCAGCCTGAATCTGGATGTCTCCACCTTCAATCCCGAGAACATCGCCAACGGCACCCGCAGCTGGGGCCAGTTGAACCGCAACATCACCCTGCCCCTGGTGGGCGACACCACGGCCCGTCTGTTCGGGGCTTACCGCTTCCGGATCTGGAATGGAACGCTCGGTGAGCAGGACGTCTATTCGGCTTACGGCGCCTCACTGGAGAAAGACGACACCCTGCCGAACTGGGGCAAACTCACCAACCGCTACTTCTGGCGGTTGGGCCTTGGCAACTACCAGAGCAACGAGTTCCTCAACAGCGGGGAGGAATCCAGGAATTTCGCCCAGCTCTGGCGGGCCAACGCGGTGGGGTCGCTGAACAGCTCCCTCCGGCTTTGGCGGGGCAAGGCACTGCCGTCCACCCCGGAGGGCGCCCTGCGTTACTCCCCCGAGCCGATCGTGCCTGGCCTGACCCTGAGCACCAATCTCTCGGGCAGTGCGGCTTACTTCGGCGACGGGTCTTACCAGAACACCTTCTCGTTCTCCGGAGGGCCCACCCTCACCCTGGGGCACTTCAACAAGCGCTTCTTTGATTTCACCCAGCTCACGATCACCGGCGGCATCACCCTCCGTGACGGCCTCAGCCCCTTCAGCTTCGACGCCGCTGTCGATCTGGGCACGGTGGGCATCGGCCTCACCCAGCAGATCGCCGGTCCGCTTCTGTTCGACGGGGGGGTTGGCATCAACGTGGATCCAGCTTCCGAGAACTACGGCGAAGTGACCGGGTCCTACGTGGAGCTGCGCTGGCAGCGCCGTTCCTATGCCTTCAGCGTTTTCTACAGCCCCTACGAAGGAATAGGCGGTGTGCGGGTGCGCCTCAACGACTTCGGCTTCAAGGGCACGGGGGTTCCGTTTGCCCCCTACCGACCGGAGCTCCGAGGGGCAACAGGACGCCGGACCCCGTTCTGAGCCTCAGCCCAGGGCGAAGGTGGCCAGATAGGGCAACCGTGCCGCCGTCCGCTGCAGCTCCTCCTCGTGGGAGAGCAGCTGGCCGGTGGCATTCCACTGGCCGCTGAGCAACATCTGACGTGGGCCGGCTGCCAGGGAGAGGTTCCATCGCCGCGCTGGCTCCAGGCAAGCTGCAGGAGCCTGGGCGCGGATCTCCGCCGTGGCCAGATCGAGCAGAAAACCGGCGGCAGGATCGGCGAGAGCCTGCTGCTGCAGCGCAAGGATCGTGGCGTGATCGCCGCTGAGGCAGGGGATCCCCAGAGCCAGGCAGTTGCCGAAGAAGATCTCGGCGAAACTCTCGCCCACCACGGCTCGGATGCCCCAGCGCATCAGGGCCTGGGGTGCATGCTCCCGGCTGGAGCCGCAGCCGAAATTTCGGTTGACCACCAGGATCGTGGCCCCCTGATGCTCAGGGCGATCGAAGGGGTGGGAGCCGGCCAGCTCGAGGCGATCGTCTGCGAAGGCCCCCTCGGCCAGCCCCTCGAAAGTGACGCACTTCAGGAAACGGGCCGGAATGATCCGGTCCGTGTCGATGTCGTCGCCGGCGACGACGACGATGCGGCCAGCGACCTCAGGGATCGGGCCGAAGGGAAAGGGCGACGCGCTCATGGCAACGGGGATGGGGAGACGGCAACGGGCCGAGGCTCGGCCGAAGCGGACCCAGCCACGGGGTGGCTCTCCAGCAGCTCACGCACATCGCTCACCTGGCCGGTGACGGCCGCCGCGGCCACCATCGCCGGGCTCATCAGCAGGGTGCGGCCGGAGGCTGAGCCCTGGCGGCCCTTGAAATTGCGGTTGCTGGAGCTGGCGCTGATCTGGCGACCCTCGAGCCGGTCAGGGTTCATCGCCAGGCACATCGAGCAGCCGGGTTCACGCCATTCGAAGCCCGCCTCCTCGAACAGGGTGTCAAGCCCCTCGGCCTCGGCCAGGGCGGCCACCTGCTCGGAGCCGGGCACCACGAAAGCCTTGATGCCCGGGGCCACATGGCGGCCAAGAGCCACCGCCGCCGCCGCTCGCAGATCACTCAGGCGGCCATTGGTGCAGCTGCCGATGAAACAGACATCCACCGGCAGTCCCAGGATCGGAGCTCCCGGCGCCAGGCCCATGTAGTGGTAGGCCTCCTCGGCGATCGGGCGCTCCTCCGCGGGCATCTGCTCGGGAGTGGGCACGGCTTCATCGACCCCGATCCCCTGCCCCGGTGTGATCCCCCAGGTGATGGTGGGGGGGATCGTGGCGGCCTCAAAACGCACCTCGTCGTCGAAACGGGCGTCAGGGCCGCTGGCCAGGGCGCTCCACCAGGCCACCGCCCGATCCCAGGCCGCCCCCTCCGGGGCAAAGGGCCTGCCTTTGATGTAAGCGAAGGTGGTGGCGTCGGGGTTGACGTAACCGCAGCGGGCGCCCCCCTCGATCGCCATGTTGCACAGGGTCATGCGTTCCTCCATCGAGAGGGACTCGATGCAGGATCCGGCGAATTCATAGGCGTAGCCCACACCCCCCTTTACCCCCAGGCTGCGGATCACGTGGAGGATCAGGTCCTTGGCGAAGACCCCCGGCTGCAGGGTGCCCTCCACCAGGATCCGGCGCACTTTCAGCTTGTTCATCGCCAGGCTCTGGCTGGCGAGCACATCGCGCACCTGGCTGGTGCCGATGCCGAAGGCGATCGCCCCGAAGGCTCCATGGGTGGAGGTGTGGGAATCACCGCAGGCGACCGTCATTCCCGGCTGACTCAGGCCCAGCTCCGGTGCGATCACGTGCACGATCCCCTGACGGCCGCTGCCGAGGCCATGCAGGGTGATCCCATGCTCGGCGCAGTTGCCCTCCAGCGTGGCAAGCATCTCCTCAGCGAGGGGATCGGCGAAGGGACGCGCCTGGGAGGTGGTGGGCACGATGTGATCCACCGTGGCCACGGTGCGCTCGGGATGGCGAACGCCCAGTTCAAGCTCCTTCAGGGCGGCGAAGGCCTGGGGGCTGGTCACCTCATGAATCAGGTGCAGACCGATGAACAGTTGGGTGGATCCTCCAGGCAGCTCCGCCACGCGGTGCAGGTCCCAGACCTTGTCGTACAGCGTGCCGGCGCTCACCGTGCCCCCGATGCCCAAGACGGTCCAACCTAGGGCGCAGGGGCCAGGCCCTTCGCCTCAGTCTCCGCCAGCAGACGACGCCTGAGGCGGTTGAGGGCTTCGCCGGCACTGACCGTCTGAATCCAGTGGCGGCTGCGGCCTCCACCGAAACGCACCCCCTCACTGGTGCTGCCCCCGGGGCCCGCCAGGGCGATGTGGACCAACCCCACCGGCTTGCCGGGGCTGCCGCCACCGGGGCCGGCCACGCCGGTCAGGGCCAGGGCCCAGGTGCTGCCCGTGACCCGCCGCGCCCCTTCGGCCATGGCAATCGCGACCGGATCGCTCACGGCCCCATGGGCTTCGAGCATGGCGGCAGGCACCCCCAGCAGCTGCTGCTTGACGACGTTGGCATAGGCGATCACCCCGCCGAGGAACACATCTGAAGCCCCGGGCACCGCCGTCAGGGCCGCACCCAGCCCACCGCCCGTGCACGATTCCGCCACCGCCAGCGTCTCCGCCCGCCTCCGCAACAGCTCCAGGCAGAGAGAGGCCTGGTTGTCGTCATCGATCCCGTAGAACCAGGAAGCCAACCGCTGGATCAGCTCGGCTTCCACTGGGGCAAGGCGCTGCTCGGCCTGCTGGAGCGTGGGTGCCTGGGCCGTGATCCGCAGTTTCACCTCGCCGGTGCCGGCGTAGGGGGCCACGGTGGGGTTCTCCAGCTCCAGCAGGTCGGCCACCTGCTCGGCCAGGAGTGATTCCCCGGCGCCCCAGAAGCGCAGGATCCGGCTGGAGAACACCCCCTCCACCAGCCCCTGACCCTTCAGCCAGGGTGCCGCCGTGGCGGCCCACATCGCCCGCAGCTCGGCGGGCACTCCCGGGAAGGTGAGCAGGGTGAAGCCGGGCCTGGGGGTCCAGATCATGCCGGGAGCCGTGCCCACCGGGTTGGGCAACAGCTCTGCTCCCACCGGCAGGAGGGCCTGTTTGCGGTTGCTTGGCGACGGGGTCCGATCCAGGGCTGCGAATTTGGTTTGGATGTCGTCCCACACCTCCGGGCGCTCCTGGAGCGGAGTGTCGAAGGCGGCAGCCAGGGCCTCGGTGGTGAGGTCATCGGGGGTGGGACCGAGGCCGCCTGTGCAGATGAGCACACGGCAGCGGCGGGAGGCCTCCCGCACCTCGGCGATCAGGCGCTCTCGGTTGTCCCCCACCACCGTCTGGCGGTAGTGGGGCAGTCCAAGGCCGGCCAGCTGCTCCGCCAGCCAGCGGGCATTGCCGTTGAGGATGTTGCCCAGCAGCAGCTCCGTGCCGATGCAGAGGATTTCGGTGCAGCGGGTTTCGCTGCCCGGGATGTCGCCTCCCCGGCGGGGCCCGATCTCAGGGCTGGGGGTCACGGCCGGCATCACAGGGAAATGACGGGGAGGCGTCGGTGGCGGTGGTTGAGCCGGTGGTGGGATCACTCAGCAGGTGGCGCTGGCGGCGGGATCCCAGCACCGCTCCGATCAGCACGGCGGTGGCCAGGGCCAGCCAGAGAAAGCGCATTTCCACGTTGGCCACCACCAGGGCCAGGGCCGCCAGCCACTGGGTGAAGGCATAGATCAGCAGGACCGTGCGGCGATGGCTGAAGCCCGCCCGCAGCAGGCGGTGATGAAGGTGGCGGCGGTCGGGATAGAAGGGGGAGTGACCTTCACTGAGACGGCCCATGATCACCGCCGACATGTCGGCCAGGGGCAGCGACAGGATCAGCAGCGGGAACAGCAGGCTGACGGTGGTGAGGCCCTTGGCCGGGCCGACGATGCTGATCGCCGCCAGGGCGAACCCGAGGAAATAGGACCCGCCATCGCCCATGAAAATGCGAGCGGGATTGAAATTGTGGCGCAGGAAGCCGAGGCAGGCTCCGGCCAGGGAGGCCGCCAGCAGACCGGCAGCGCTCTGCTGCAGGCTGAAACTCACCGAGAGCAGCCCGACTGCGGCAATGCCACCGACGCCGGCGGCCAGTCCATCGAGTCCATCGATCCAGTTGATGGCGTTGGTGATGCCCACCAACCAGATCACCGTGGCCAGCAGACTGAGCCCATCGGGCAGGGGAAAGGCCAGGGACGGCAGGCCGAACAGGCCCAGCGGCAGATCGATCGCTCCGATCCGTACGCCCTCGCTCCAGACCACCACCGCCACGGCCACCTGGCCGGCAAGGCGCGGCAGGGGCGGCAGGGCGAAGAGGTCATCGGCCAGACCGATCACGAAATAACAGAGTGCGCCGGCCAGGGTGGTCCAGATCAGCTGATCCCGGTCGGGAGCCACGGTGCCGAACCCTCCCAGGGCCCAGGTGAGCGCCAGGGCCAGGGAAAAACCGACCACCATGCCGATCCCCCCCAGCCGCACCATGGGGATGTCGTGCTGCTTACGCGAATCGGGTGGATCGAACAGGCCATACCGGAGCCCCATCCAGCGCACCAGTGGCACGATCAGCGCCGTGAGCAGGGCGGCGATCACGAAGGTGAGCAGTGCCGCGGCCAGCGGGCTGGAGGCCATCGTCACGCCCCTCGGCCCCGCATCGGGGCTCCAGGATCGGCCAGCAGCCAGAAAAGGAAGCACGGCCCTGGGCTGGGCAACGCTGGTGGCAACGTCGCGGGGCGAGCCATGCAAGGACCGGATCGAGCGGAAAGCTTAGGCAGCAGGGGTCAGGCAGGCAGGGGAATGCGGCTGGGTGCGTAGAGCGGATGGCGCTGGCAGAGCGCACGCACCCGCTCACGGCAGCGCAGTTCGATGACGCTGTCGTCGGGATGGAGCAGACGATCAGCGATCACATCAGCCACCTCAATGAAATCCTCGGCATCGAAGCCGCGGGTGGTGAGGGCGGCGGTGCCGAGGCGCAGGCCACTGGTGACGAAAGGCGATTCAGGATCAAACGGCACGGTGTTCTTGTTGGCCGTGATGTTCACCTCGCTCACCAGGAGGTCGGCCACCTTGCCGGTGAGGCCGATCGAGCGCAGGTCGAGGAGCACCAGGTGATTGTCGGTGCCACCGGAAACCACGGCGATGCCGCGCTCCTGGATCCGAGTGGCCAGGGCCTGGGCGTTGCGGATCACCTGCTGGCTGTAGGTCCTGAAGGCGGGCTGCAGGGCCTCGCCGAAGGCCACGGCCTTCGCCGCCACCACATGCTCGAGGGGGCCCCCCTGGCTGCCGGGGAAGACGGCCTTGTCGAAGCGCTTGCCGAACTCGGCGTCATTGCAGAGGATCAGGCCGCCGCGGGGGCCGCGCAGGGTCTTGTGGGTGGTGGTGGTGACCACATGGCAATGGGGGATGGGGCTGGGGTGGGCTCCCGTCGCCACCAGGCCGGCGATGTGGGCCATGTCGGCCAGCAGGAAGGCATCAACGGAATCGGCGATCGAGCGGAAGGCCGCGAAATCGATCGTGCGGGGATAGGCGGAGTAGCCGCAGATGATCAGCCTGGGGCGGTGCTGTTCGGCCAGAGCCCGGATGGCGTCGTAGTCGAGCTGGTGGGTGTGGGGATCGACGCCGTAATGGACGGCCTTGAACCACTTGCCCGAGACATTCACCGGTGAGCCATGGGTGAGATGGCCGCCATGGGAGAGGTCCATGCCCAGGATCGTGTCGCCGGGCTGAAGCAGGGCCAGGAACACCGCGAAGTTGGCCTGGGCACCGCTGTGGGGCTGCACATTCGCCCAGGCGGCACCGAACAGCTGCCGGGCCCGGGCGATCGCCAGCTCCTCGATCGCGTCGACGTGCTCGCAGCCGCCGTAGTAGCGCTTGTGGGGCAGGCCTTCGGCGTACTTGTTGGTGAGCACCGACCCCTGGGCCTCCATCACGGCCCTGGAGGTGAAATTCTCGCTGGCAATCAGCTCGAGGTGACTCTGCTGCCGCTCCAGTTCCCGGCCGATCAGGGCGGCGATGGCAGGGTCACCGGCCGCCAGGGACTGGTTCAGGGGCGTACCGGTGGCATCCACCATGGCGTCGACGAAAAGGTGCAAGAAATCCATCGTAAGAAATCACCCCGGCACGTCCGCAGTCCCGGGTGTCCTGGCCGGCAGGGGCGCCGCGGGCGGAAGACGTTGGGGATGAACAGCCAAGAAAAAACCGCCCGGTACGGACGGTTGACAAGCGCGCCTGGAGAGATTCGAACTCCCGACCCTCTGATCCGTAGTCAGATGCTCTAATCCGCTGAGCTACAAGCGCCTGTGGTTTCATTCTCACCGCACGGGGGGGCCATCCGTCAACTGTCGCCCGGGCACAATCGGGCCAGCCACCGCAGGCGCTGCGTCTCCCCTCCCCCATGCCGATCCGCTGGTACGGCCCCGCCGACCCCTCCGATCCCACCTACCGCCACTACGAGCGGGTCGTGAACCTCTGCCTCCATGGCGGCCTGTTCGCCGCCGTGAACAGTGGTCTTTGGTTCGTGCAGAGGCTGCGCCATCCCTGGCTGCATCTGAGCTGGCTGACTCTGGCCTGGGGGGCTGGCTGGCTGCTGCACCTCATCATCGTGTTGCGGTTGCGGCCACGGGCCGACGGGCTGGAGCAAGGTGAAGGCTGAGCGCACACCACCCCTGTGAGCCTGACGGCAAGCGAACTCGAGGAGCTGAGCCTGGCCCTGGCGGATCGCCTCTACATCCAGGTGGCCGGCTGGCATCTCTACCTGGGTGACGCGGGTCTGGCGATGACCCTGGCGATCGAATGCTCCGCCCGGCTCGATCAGGGGCCTGGGGTCTGCGCCCGCCAGGCCCTCGAGGCGGTGCAGGTGCCGATCGGTGGCGGTTCAGGCCGCCTGCCCCTGGCCCGCCTGCTGCCCCCAGGGCAGTTACGGGATCTCGAGGACGTGCTGGAGAACGTGGGCCGCTGAGCCGGCCCGGCTGAAGAAGCACGACAGTGCCGGCCTTGGCGTTGACCTGCGGATAAGGTCAAACCCGTTGCAGGCGTTGGATGCTGGTCATCGAGGTCACCAATGCCCGTGAGGTGGTCAGGCAGCGCATCGGCCCGCTGGGAGGTCGCCTGATCGGCAAGGTCGTCGACGCCGAGGCCCAGGTGGAGAAGGCATTGATTCAGGAACTGGAGAACGCTTTTCGGGACTTCGGCATCGAGGCGCGGATCTTCTCGGTGGATGGCCCTCAGATGCTGGGACGCAGTCACCTGGAGATCCCGGTGCAGGTGCGCGAGGAGCGACGGGTGACCATCACGAACCCCGACTGAGACGGCCAGCCAGCTGTCGGGCCAGATCTCGGGCCTCCGGCACACCCGCCCAGCTCGCCAGCAGCCCGTAGAGACCCAGCCCCAGTCCGGCACTCAGACCGCACTGCAGCAGTTGGCCCAGCAGCCCGTCGGGCCAGGCCACGAGTCCTGAGAGCGCCCAGGCGGCCAGCCCCCCGGCCACAGCCGCCAGCAGCAGCAGCAGGCTGTCGCGGCCCCAGACCCTCAGGGGCAGGCGCCCCAGACGTCGCTGCAGGGCCAGCAGCAAGCCGGCACAGGTGAGCAGGTTGACCCCCACCGTGGCCAGCACCAGGCCCGGGGCCCCGAAGTTGAGCCCAGGCAGCTGAAGCCCCCAGGGGCTGGGACCGCCCACCAGCACCCAGTCGAAGATCACGTTGAAGCCGATGCCGGCCATGGAGAAACGGAACGGCGTCGTGCCGTCCCCAAGGGCGTAGAACACCCGCACGAGCACGTCCCGCCCCAGATAGGCCGGCATGCCCACGCCGTAGGCCATCAGCAGGCTGGCCACCAGCAGCGCCGCTCCCCTATCGAATGCCCCCCGCTCGTAGACCACAGCCACGATCGGAACGGCCAGGGCCACGAACAGGGCCCCCAGCGGCATCATGCTGGCGGTGGAGAGCATCAGGCCCTGGCGGATCCTGTCCACCAGGGCCGGGCGATCGGCCGGGGCCGTGAGTCGGGCGAAGACCGGCAGCAGGGGCACCAGCAACGCGTTGGAGAGCAGGCCGAGGGGCGTCTGCACCAGCAGGTTCGCGTAGCCCAGGCCAGCGGCGGCCCCGACGATGCCGGAGGCGAAGAACAGGTCGGTGAAGACGTTGATCTGCAGCATCCCCGAGGAGAGGGTGGCCGGGCCCATCACCTGCAGCACCTCACGCACGCCCGGGTGCTTCCAGTCCCACACCAGCTGGAAGCGATGCAGGCCCTGCTTCGCCAGGGCCGGCAACTGGATCAGCCACTGCAACACAGCCCCCAGGGTGGTGGAGGCTGCCAGCACGATCCCCCCCAGCACCGCCGTGGCCGGCAGGGCAATCGCGGCACCCAGATGGAACCAGAGCAGGCCGATGCCGGCGATCATCGCCACGCTCGACACCAGTGGGCTCACCGAGGGCAGCCAGAAGACATCGGCCGCATTGAGAGCCCCGAAGCCCAGGCCGATCAGCCCGGCGAACAGGGCCATCGGCGCCATCCAGCGCAGCTGCACCACAGCGATGGCATGGCGCTCCGCATCCAGCCCTGGCCCCACCAGGGTGATCAGGGGATCGGCGGCAACCAGCAGCAGCACCGTCACCACCAGCAGACCCAGTCCCACAAGCGTGTTGATGGCCGCCAGAACGTGGGCTCCCTCTTGGCGGGGGCGGCGGGCCAGCACGCTGACCATGGCGCTGTGAAAGGGCCCGTTGATGCCTCCCAGCAGGATCAGCAGGAATCCCGGCAGCACATAGGCATAGTTGTAGGCGTCGTAAGCGGCCCCCACCCCGAAGGCGGCGGCAATCACCTGCTGGCGCAGCAGACCCGCCACTTTGCTCAGGCCGGTCGCCATCGCCACGATCAGGGCGATGCGCCGCAGGGATTTCGCCATCCGGTCAGGCCGTCGGCCCCCATCCACCGTGGGATTCTCCACCCTGCCGCCCACGGCCAGACCCTGAATCGATGCCGGTCCCCCAGAACATCCCCAGCTGTGCCGGTGCCCAGGCCGACGGGACGCTGATCCTGCCGCTGCAGAACCTGGTGGAGGGCGTGCTGCTTCGGCGGTACAAGCGCTTCCTGGCGGATGTGGAACTGCCCGATGGCCAGGTGGTGACGGCCCATTGCCCCAACACCGGTCCCATGACCGGGGTTCTCCACCCGGGCGGGCGGGTGCGCCTGCGCCACGACCCCAGACCGGAACGCAAGCTGGCCTGGACCTGGGAGCAGGCCATGGTGGCGGACAGGGACGGCTCGCCCTGCTGGGTGGGGGTGAACACGGCCCTGCCCAACCGGTTGGTGCGAGCCACGATCGAAGCCGGCTGCCTGGAGCCCTGGCTGGGACCGATCGGCTCGATCCGTGCCGAGGTGGCCTACGGCCAAGGCCGTCGCAGTCGGATCGATCTGCTCCTCAGCCCTGCAGCCGAGGCCAGCGATCCGCGACCGATCTACCTGGAGGTCAAGAACACCACCTGGAGCCGGGGGGATCTGGCCCTGTTCCCGGATACGGTCACGGAAAGGGGACAGAAGCACCTGCGCGAGCTGATGGCCGTTGGCCCCGAAGCCAGGGGCCTGCTGGTTCCCTGCCTCAGCCGCGCCGACGTCACGCGCTTCGCGCCCGGGGATTCAGCCGATCCCCGCTACGGCGAGCTGTTCCGGCAGGCCCTGGCGGCGGGAGTGGAGGTGCTGCCTCTGCGTTACCGCTTCAGCGCCGAGGCCGTGACCTGGATCGGTGTGGCGGAACTGGTGCCTCAGGAGCTTTAGGCCCATCCCTGCGTGAACGGATCGGGAATTTTGTAGCGGATGCCACCAGCGGTTGGTTCCACTTCGCGCACTTTTGCCCTGTAGGAACGCTTCCGGGCGTGATCCATCACTTTCCGCAAAATTCTGTGCGACGTTCCGCTCCATGACAGTTGCTCCTCACGCCCCTGGGCGACGCCGGCCGCGGCGGCTCCAGGAGGCGAGTTTGCTTGAGGCTCCCGAACTGCTGCTCCGCAGCATCCGTGGACTCTCCAATCCCCGCACGCTCACCTGGCTGGCCTGTGTGCCCCTGGCCCTGTTCGGCCTTGGCGTGTTCACGCTCTCAGCCCGGGCCGCCGAGCTGCCTGACCTGACCCCAGCCTTTCTGATCAACAACCTTTTCATCTTCGTCGCAGCGATCCTCGTCGTTTTCATGAACGCGGGCTTCGCCATGGTCGAATCAGGAATGTGTCGCCAGAAGAATGCCGTCAACATCCTTCTCAAGAACCTGATTGTTTTTGCGCTTGCCGCAACGGCTTACTGGTTCGTCGGGTATTCCATCATGTATGGCGATGCCGTTGTTGACGGCTGGCTGTTCTTCAAGGGCCTCTTCTTCGACCCAGCGGTAACCCCGGACATGGTCACGGAAGCCTCCCTTGTTCCGACTGTCGATTTCTTCTTCCAGGTCGCCTTCGCCGCCACCGCCGCAACGATCGTTTCCGGTCTTGTTGCTGAGCGGATCAAGTTCGGTGAATTCGTGGTGTTCTCTCTGGTGCTGGTTGGCTTCCTCTATCCCATCTCCGGATCCTGGCAGTGGAATGGAGGCTGGCTCACCACCCTCGGTGGTGAGGACGGCGGCTTCATTGACTTTGCCGGCTCTTCGATCGTTCACTCCTTCGGTGCCTGGGCCGGCTTGGTCGGCGCCATTCTTCTCGGTCCCCGGATCGGCAAATTCGTCCGTGGCAAGACCCAGGCCCTGCCTGGCCACAGCATGGCCATGGCCACCCTCGGCTGCCTGATCCTGTGGATCGGCTGGTATGGCTTCAACCCTGGTTCGGTGTTGGCGATGGACGAAACCGTTCCCTACGTGGCCGTCACCACCACCCTGGGTGCAGCCGGTGGTGCCATCTCAGGGACCCTGGTTTCCCAGATCCGCGGCAGCAAGCCTGATCTCACGATGACCATCAACGGCATCCTTGCCGGTCTGGTGAGCGTCACCGCCGGTTGTGATGGCTTCTCCATGGCGGGTGCCTGGGTCGCCGGCTTCATCGGTGGTGGCCTGGTGGTCCTCTCCGTGGCCATTCTGGATTCGATGAACATCGATGATCCTGTGGGCGCCTTTTCGGTGCACGGCACCTGTGGCATCTGGGGAACCCTGGCCGTTGGCCTGTTCAACCAGGACAAAGGTCTGTTCTATGGCCATGGCTTGGGCCAGTTTGGCTACCAGATCGTTGGGGTTCTGGCTTACGGCATCTTTGCTGCTGTGTCGTCCCTGATCCTCTGGTCGATCATCGGCTCCCTCTTCGGTGGCATCCGTGTCAGCGAGCAGGAAGAGATCGAAGGTCTCGACATCTCCGAGCACGGCATGGAGGCCTACCCCGACTTTGCCTCCACGGCAAACTGAGCCCTCAGCTGTTTCAATTCCGACCCCACGGTCACCTCTGGCCCCGGCTTCGACCGGGGCTTTTTTTCGCCCGTCGATGGGCACCAGCCCATAGAGTCGGCACCTGCCTGCCCTGCGGCGACGCCATGGACACCCGCGCCTTCAAACGCTCGCTGCACCACTCCGAGCGCTACAACCGCCGCGGCTTCGGCCTCGGCGAGCAGGTGGCGGTCAGCCTGGAGCAGGCCTACCAGAGCGAACTGATCGCCACCATCCGGGAGAATGGCTACGAGCTGCGGCATGGCCGCCTGACCGTTCGTCTCGCTGAGGCCTTCGGGTTCTGCTGGGGCGTGGAGCGGGCCGTGGCCATGGCCTATGAAACCCGACGTCACTACCCCAGCGAGCGGATCTGGATCACCAACGAAATCATCCACAACCCCTCGGTGAACGCGCACCTGCGCGACATGAATGTGCGCTTCATCCGTGTTGAGGAGGGAGTGAAGGACTTCTCCGAGGTGGGGACCGGTGATGTGGTGATCCTGCCGGCCTTCGGCGCCACCGTGCAGGAGATGCAGCTGCTGAACGAGCGGGGCTGCCACATCGTCGACACCACCTGCCCCTGGGTGTCGAAGGTGTGGAACACCGTGGAGAAGCACAAGAAGCACGCCTTCAGCTCGATCATCCACGGCAAGGTGAAGCACGAGGAAACCCTCGCCACCAGCTCCTTCGCCGGCACGTACCTGGTGGTGCTGGATCTGGCCGAGGCCCAGATGGTCTGCGACTACATCCTGGGCAAGGGTGATCGCCAGGCCTTCATGTCTCATTTCGCCAAAGCCTCCTCGCCAGGCTTCGATCCCGACCTCGACCTGGTTCGTGTCGGAGTGGCGAACCAGACCACGATGCTCAAGAGCGAAACCGAGGAAATCGGCCGGTTGTTCGAGCGCACCATGCTGCAGCGCTACGGCCCTGCCGAGCTCAACGACCACTTCCTGGCCTTCAACACCATCTGCGACGCCACCCAGGAGCGGCAGGACGCCATGTTCTCCCTGGTGGATGAACCGCTCGATCTGATGGTGGTCATCGGCGGCTACAACTCTTCGAACACCACACACCTGCAGGAGATCGCCATCAGCCGCGGCATCCGCTCCTTCCACATCGACACCCCCGAGCGAATCGGGCCAGGCAACCGCATCGAGCACATGCCCCTGGGGGGCAATCTGGAGCTGGTGGCGCCCTTCCTGCCGGAAGGTCCCCTGCGGGTGGGCATCACCTCCGGCGCCTCCACGCCTGACCGGGTGGTGGAGGACGTGATCCGCCACCTGATGGAACTCTGCGGCAGCTGAGCACCGAGAAGCCCTGACCCTTCAGCACCGTTGCTGTCACAAGCGCTGCGATCGCCCGCTCAGCCCGCAATTACATTGGTTCATCGGCTCCCGCAACCACGGGGTTCCCGCTCGGGCATCGAGGAGATCGAACAGTTTTGAGCACCGCCCTGTCCCGCGACGCCTCGACAGCTGTGGCCCCTGCCCATGATCCCGAGTCTGACCAGGGCTCCCCTGCGGCAGGTATGCCCCTGCGCCACAGCGATGATCTCCGGGTCAACCGCTACAGCAGCCGCTTCGCCGATGTGATGGAGATGCGGGCGCCCTCCCGCACCGTGGCTGACTACCTGGATCACCACGACGGCTGGTTCCGACGCTGTGCGGCGCCGATGACGGTGCAACCGCTCGGCCCAAATGGCTATGCCCTGACCCTGGGGCGCTTCGGCAATTTCGGTTTCGAGGTGGAGCCCACCATCGGCCTGGAGCTCCTGCCCCAGAGCGAAGGGGTCTACCGGATCGTCACAGCGGCGCTGAATGATCCCGACGTCAACCTGCAGGAGATCTACGACGTCGAATTCAATGCCTCCCTGCAGCTCGAGGAGGCCTCTGCAGAGGCGGATCCTGACCTTGACGGCGCCGCTGAGGGCTCTCTCACCCAGGTGCGCTGGGAACTCGACCTCTGTGTCTGGATCCGGCTGCCGGCGGTGATCGGTCTGCTTCCCGACAAGCTGGTGCAATCCAGCGGCGACCATCTGCTGCGACAGATCGTGCGACAGATCTCACGCAAGCTCACCTGGAAGGTCCAGGAAGACTTTCACGCCACCCACGAGCTGACCTGCCCGCCGCGCAGGCGGGCACCCTTCTGAGGACCGCCTGAGCGATCCTCAGCCGCACCAGGCCTCAGCGGTTGGTCCAGATCTTGTTGAGGATCTGCATGCCGGTGACCGCCTGCCAGAGGAAGAGGGTCATCAGGGTCATGTTCAGGCCCACATGCGCCTTGCGGGCGATCAGGTTGCCCTTGAGCATCAGCGGAGAAAGGGAAGCAGCCACGGCGATCAGGCTGACCATGGCGATGCCCACCAGCAGATGCGGGCTCACGAACAACTTGTCGTTGTTGATGTAGGTGACGGCCATGCCGCCGAAGCTGCCCAGCACCATCACCGCCAGCACGATCGAGCCGATCTGAAAGTGCCGCTGAGCGAATTTGCCTTTGATCAGCTCCTTGCGCTGCTCCGGATCGGCGGTGCGGGTCTTCTTGGCCTTGATGCCCAGGAACAGGGCATAGCCGGAAAGAGCCAGCAACACCCACATCAACAGGGGGTGCAGGAAATTGAGGTTGAAGGCGAGGGCGTCGGGCATGGTCACGGGGTGAGGCCGTTGGCAGCGAAACTACTGCTCGAACCCCTCCCCGCGCCGTTCAGCACAGCCAAGCGTCGGCTCAGTGCAGGAAGTGACGGCGGCCGGTGCAGACCATGGCCAGATCGAGCTGATCACAGGCCTGGATCGACTCCCCATCCCGCAGGCTGCCACCCGGCTGGATCACGGCGGTGATGCCATGGGCCGCCGCCAGGCGCACGGTGTCGCCGAAGGGGAAGAAGCCATCACTGGCGAGCACCGCCCCCCGGCTACCCTCGCCGGCCGCCTCGAGGGCCAGCCGGGCGGAGCCCACCCGGTTCATCTGACCGGCACCGATCCCCAGGCTGACCCCGCCACGGGCGACCACGATCGCGTTAGAGCGGACATGACGCACCAGGCGCCAGGCGAAGCGCAGATCATCGAGCTCAGCCGGGCTGGGCGCCCGCTGGGTGACGATCTGCCAATCGGCTTCGCTGGCCGGACAATCGTCGAGGTCCTGGGCCAGCAGGCCACCCAGCACCGTCCGTAACTGGCGGCGGGGTGCCCGCTCGGCGGCCTCAGGCGCCAGCTCCAGCAGCCTCAGGTTGGTCTTGGCCCCCAGACGGGCCAGGGCCTCCTCGCTGTAACCAGGCGCCACGACACACTCCAGAAACAGACTGGTGAGCTGCTCGGCGCTGGGCCCATCCACCCCTGTATTGAGGGCCACGATGCCGCCGAAGGCCGAGACGGAATCCGCCGCCAGGGCCCGCTGCACAGCCTCGGTGGCGCTACTGCCCACGGCCACCCCGCAGGGGTTGGTGTGCTTGACCACGACAGCTGCTGGTGGGACATCGGCGCCATAGCCGAACTCCCGGACGGTGGCCAGGGCGGCATCGAGATCGAGCAGATTGTTGAAGCTGAGCTCCTTGCCCTGCAGCTGCCGGGCCCCGCCCCAGCCCACTCCGGGTTCGCTGTACCAGCCGGCCTGCTGGTGAGGGTTCTCGCCGTAGCGCAGGGACTGGCGCAAGGGCAACTCCAGCCGCAGTGGGGCCTCCAGCCGCTCCTCCAGCCAGGCACTGATGGCAGTGTCGTAGCTGGCGGTGTGGCGGAACGCCTCCAGGGCGAGCCGGCGGCGCAGGCCGGCATCGACCCGATCGGCCGCCAGGGCCGCGAGGAAGTCGCCGTACTGGCCGGGATCGGTGAGCACCGTCACATCGGCGTGGTTCTTGGCGGCGGCCCGCACCATGGCCGGACCACCGATGTCGATCGTCTCCACCGCCTTGTCCCAGGTGACGGAGGGATCAGCCACCGTTTCGCGAAAGGGATAGAGGTTCACCACCACCACATCGATGGGGGTGATCGCCTGGGCCTCAAGATCGGCCCTGTGGGCCGGATCCTCCCGGCGGGCGAGGATGCCGCCGTGGATCCGTGGATGCAGGGTCTTGACCCGTCCGCCGAGCATCTCGGGCGCTCCGGTGTGGTCAGCCACACGGGTCACGGGCAGGCCGGCGGCAGCCAGGGCGGCGGCGGTGCCACCACTGGAGAGGAGGCTGTAGCCATGCCGGTGGTGCAGGGCCGTGGCGAGTTCCACCACGCCCTGCTTGTCCGACACACTCAGCAGGGCAGTGGGGGCCATGGGGTGTCGTGAGAGCGTGCTGGCCACAACTTACGCAGCGGCCTCACCCCAACGGCCCCGGGCACCCAGCACCATGGCCCCAGCTCCGGCCCTGCCGCCGGAACCCCCTGAACCAGGACCCAGCTCCATGACAGACGACCTTCTGATCCGCGGACCCGCCGACGCCGAGCAGCGGTTGGTGTTGCTGCATGGCTGGGGCGCCGATGCCGATGACCTGCTCGATCTGGGGGAGGAACTGGCCGGCCGCCGCACGGGGGTTGTGAGCCTGCGCGCCCCCGAAGCCCATCCCTGTGGAGTGGGTCGCCAGTGGTACGACCTGCAGCAGTCCGAGTGGCCAGGACTGGCGGGGGCACGGCAGCAGCTGAAGCTGCGGCTCGAGGCCCTGGCGGAGAGCCTGCCCCTGGAGCGGACCGTTGTGCTCGGCTTCTCCCAGGGAGCTGCCATGGCCCTGGATGTGGCCAGCGACCTGCCGGTGGCCGGCGTGATCTGCTGCAGCGGCTATCCCCATCCCGGCTGGAACCCGCGCGCCCCCTTGCCTCCGATCCTGCTCACCCATGGCCGCGCGGACCCGATGGTGCCCTATGCCGCCAGCGAGGAGCTGCAGCGCCTCTGGCGGAACGCCGGTGGGGACAGCCAACTGCTGGGATTTCCAGGGGAGCACACCATCGACACGGCCCTGTTTCCTGCCCTGCGCCGCTTCATGGAGCAGCACTGGCCAACACCCTCAACATGAACAAACCCCCGTCGAATCCCAGGATCCGCGGGGGTTGATCGGGTCCCGTCGGGGGAGCGGAAGGCTCAGACGAAGGCGTACTCGTACTCTTCCATCTCCTCCCAGTCGTCGGAGCCGTTGGCTTCGAGGCCGGCGAAGAGGCTGTCTTCACCGATCTGATCGACGATCAGGCGGAGGGAGGGGAAGAGGAAGTGGTTCTCCTCGGCGTACTGGGCGCTGAACAGGCCCTTCTCACCCCAGAAGAAGCGATCGGTGGTGTGCTCGTTGCGGCGGACGTTGAGCAGGGCGGGCGCCTCAAGGCCGGTTTCGGCGATGTAGCGGCGAGCCGCGGTGACCGGCTTGTGCTGTCCGGTTTCGAGGTGATGGGTGGGCACGTGGGCGAGCACGCGCTGACCGGCGAGACGACGGCGACTGATCCGCTTGCGCTTCTTGGACATGAAACAACTCCCGAGGGGGAGATGGAGAGGGATGGGAAGGATGGCCGGTCTCGTTGGACGAGACAGACCGACTGAGCGCTTCAGAGGGAAGCGCAGGCACGTCCAGACATCTGGCTACCGGGAGCGGAAGTCCTGGGGCTGCTGCGGCCAGCTGCACCAAGAATCGCCAGACAGGAAGCAGCCCGGAGGCACCCCAGGAGGGCCTCCGAACAGAGGAGGAACGGGTCTCCCTCTGCTGTAGCCTCGTTTGCAGGAAAGTGCAACCGATGCGACCGCCCATCCTCCTGGTGTTCCGCTCGCGGACCGCGAAGTAGTGGTCGATACGTAAATCTTAAGGCTAATTCTCGGATTTCAACCACGGTTCCCGGAACTTTTTTCGCAGCCTCCCCCGGCCAGTCCCCGATGCAGGTGTCGCCGCGTTTTCTGACCCTGCTGCAGTTGCAGCTTGAGCAGTTTTCTGACCGCAGCGACGTCCGCAGCCTGGTGGTGTACCTGGCGGTTCCACGCGACGACGGCAAACCGGCCCTCGTGCCCATGGGCCACTGGCCTCAACAACGCAGGGTCCTGCCGGCCGTCGATGAGGACCGGAGCCTCCTGCTTCCCAGCGAGCAGCGCCGCTGGCTCCCCCTCCGCCATCAGAGCAGCCTGCTGGGCGCCCTGAGGGTCGAGCTGGCGGGGACCACGTGGCCACCCAGCCTGCATCCACGCCTCCAGGCCGTGGCCCAGGGCCTCACGGAGGCGCTGCTCCTGGATCTGGAGCACCAGCAACTGGCCCAGCAGCTGGAGCGGCAACAGCAGCAGTTGCGCCTGTTGGTGCACCAGATGCGCAACCCACTGGCCGCATTGCGCACCTTCGCCCAGCTGCTCAAACGACGGCTGGAGGGAGATCCTGAGAAGAGGGCCCTGGTCGACAACCTGCTGGTGGAGGGGCAACAGCTCCACCGCTACATCGAAGCGATCGACGGGCTCACGGATTCCGCCGCGATCCAACCGGGGCTGTTGGCGGCAGGCCCCCTGCTGCTGCCGCCGTCCCTGAGGACAGACGACGCCACGCCGTTGGGAGAGCGCGTGGAACCGCTGCTCCAGCGAGCCGCCGCCACAGCTGCCCTGCAGGGACGCCCCTGGCTGGGCCCACACTCCCTGCCCGGCTGGCGGGGCGACAGCGCCGCAGTGGCCGAAATTCTGGCCAACCTGCTGGAGAATGCCTTCCGCTACAGCCCCGAGGGCAGCAGCGTGGGCCTGCACAGCGCACAGGCCCCGAACGGCCGCCCCAGTCTCACGGTCTGGGACGACGGTGTGGCGATCGCTCCAGAAGAACGGGAGACCATCTTCGCGCGGGGCATCCGGGGGGAGCGGGGCAAGGCCCTGCCCGGGAGTGGCCTGGGTCTGGCCCTGGCCAGGGATCTGGCCCGCAGCCTCGGCGGGGAGCTCAGCCTGCTCTGTCCCCCGAGCCTCGTCGCCAGCGAGCTGCCCGACTCCGGGAACGCCTTCCTGCTTGAGCTGCCCCCCAGCGCCTAGCCGACCCCAGCCACGAGCACGGTCAGGGCAAGCAGCAACAGTGTCAGGGTCTCCACCCACTCCACGCAGGCGCCGTAGGTGTCACCGCTGTGCCCCCCCAGGCGACGGCCCAGTCGGTGGGGCACCAGCCATGCCGGCAGGAGGCCCAGCCAGCCTTGCCAGGGCCAACCCATCGACGCCCCCACCAGGGTGAGGGGCACCAGCAACAGCAGCGATGGCCTGAGCTCTCGACCGAGGCCAAGCCAGTGCCGCTTGTGGTAGGCGGCCGTGCCGGCCGGGCGCAGGTAGGGGAAACGCTCCATCGCCAGCAACGGAGCGATGCGGCCCCACACTCCAGCCCAGACAAGGGCGAGAGCCACCAGGGGGCCGAGGTTGAGCTCCGCCATGGTGAGCAGCGCCGCCCCGCGCAGCAACAGCACCTGCACCAGCGCCAGCACCCCGCTGGCCCCGATCCGGCTGTCGTCCATCGCCTCGAGGGCCCGCTCGCCGGCGGCCAGGCCATCTGCCGTGTCCATCGCCCCATCGGCATGGATCCCGCCCGTGAGCCAGAGGCCCAGGGCCAGCACCAGGGCCACCCGCGCGCCGGACGGTAACCAGGGTTCCGCCCAGCACCAGAGCAGACCCTGCAGCAAGCCCTGCAAGAGACCGATCCAGGGGGCGAATCGGGCAATCCGCTCGAAGCGTGGCTGGGGCCTGGGCCAGGCAGGCAACACGGTGTAGAAGATCCAGGCCCCGGCCAGATCACGCAGCCAGGGGGGCGCCGCCAGAGGTCTCATCGGCCCTCTCCCTGAGCACCCTCTAGCTTCGTTGCCGAACCGTTCCCGCCGCCGTGACCCGCTCCACCACAGCGGCCAGCCCTTTTCGGTTCGAAACCACCGCCCACTGCCCCAGAACCCAGGCCCGCTGCGGTCTGTTTCACACCCCCCACGGCTTCATCAACACGCCGCGCTTCATGCCGGTGGGCACACTCGGCACCGTCAAGGGGGTGACACCGGCCCAGTTGGCGGCCACCGGCGCCCAGATGGTGCTGGCCAACACCTATCACCTGCACCTCCAGCCGGGTGAGGCCATCGTGGCCGAAGCGGGTGGGCTGCATCGGTTCATGGGCTGGCAAGGGCCTCTGCTGACCGATTCGGGTGGATTCCAGGTGTTCAGCCTCGGGGATATCAACACCATCAGCGACGAGGGGGTGGTGTTCCGCTCGCCGAGGGACGGCTCACGCATCAGCCTCACACCCGAGCGTTCGATGCAGATCCAGATGGCGCTCGGGGCTGACGTGGCCATGGCCTTCGATCAGTGTCCGCCCTATCCCGCCAGCGAAAACGATGTGGCCGAGGCCTGCCGGCGCACTCACTCCTGGCTCGAGCGCTGCATGGCCAGCCATACACGCAGCGACCAGGCCCTGTTCGGCATCGTTCAGGGAGGCACCTACCCCGACCTGCGCGAGCAGGCGGCGCGGACGGTGAGCGCCATGGATCTGCCCGGCATCGCCATCGGCGGTGTGAGCGTGGGGGAACCCGTGGAAGCGATGCACCGGATCGTGCGTCAGGTGGCTCCGCTGCTGCCCAGGGATCGCCCCCGGTACCTGATGGGGGTCGGCAGCCTGCGGGAGATGGCCATCGCCGTGGCTCAGGGCGTCGACCTCTTCGACTGTGTGTTGCCCACCCGTCTGGGCCGGCACGGCACCGCCCTGGTGGCGGGCGAACGCTGGAACCTGCGCAACGCCCGCTTCCGCCACGACCACAGCCCACTCGATCCAAGCTGTGCCTGTGAGGCCTGCGCAGGTCACAGCCGGGCCTACCTGCACCACCTGATCCGCAACGGTGAAATGCTGGGCCGGATCCTGCTGAGTCTGCACAATCTCACCCAGCTGATTCGTTTCAGCTCGGCCATGGGCAGGGCGATCACCGACGGCTGCTTTGCAGAGGATTTCACTCCCTGGGAGCCCGGCTCCCCTGCCGCTCACACGTGGTAGCGTCCAGCCCAACGAACGATATTGCCCTTCAGGGATGGTCTTCTCCACACTGATCACCGCCATCACCCTGGCCGAGCTGCCTGAGGCCTACCAGGCCTTCGGTCCCCTGGTCGATGTCCTGCCGATCATCCCCCTGTTCTTCCTGCTGCTGGCCTTCGTCTGGCAGGCCTCGGTCGGCTTCCGCTGAGCCTCTGAAGCCAAACCTCCGAATCTCAGCCTCCCCGCAGCACCGCCCAGGCGAAAGCCGGCAGTGCCAGCATCCGCCGCCAGCGGCTGGGTTCCTGGATTAGGCGGTACAACCATTCGATCTGCAGGGCTCCCATCCAGCTGGGAGCTCTTTTTTTTGTTCCGGCCCAGACGTCGAAGCTGCCGCCCACCCCCATCCAGAGCCCGCCCTGGCCCTGATGCAGCCGCTGGATCCAGGTCTCCTGGCGGGGGACTCCCAGCGCAGCCAGCACCAGATCCGGCTGGCTGGCCTGCAGCGCCTCCTCCAGCCCCGCCCAGGCCTCAGCGGGCTGATAACCGTGGACCGTGGCAACGAGCCTGAGTGCCGGCAGCCGCTGCAGCAGGCGCTCCCGCAGGCGCTCCATCACCGCCGGAGACGCCCCCACCAGGGCCACCCGCCAACCCCGCTCGGCCGCCTCCACCAGCAGCCGATCGGCCAGCTCGATGCCGGGGCTGCGTCTCACCCGATGTCCCTGCCGCCCCAAGGCCCAGACCACCCCGGCACCATCGGGGATGACCAGTTCGGCGGCACGAATCACATCCCCGAGGGCGGGATCTTCCAGCGCCGCCATCGTCATCTCGGCGTTGAGGGTGACGATCTGACCGCCGCCGCGGGAATGGAGCGCCAAGGCGGCATCGGCCACATCCCTGCAGACGTCAACCGGAAGACCGAGCACCTTTGAGCGCAGTCCCCCGGGAGCCTGAGTTTCGGTCACCATCACGGCCAGGTCCGATCGGACCGCAGGGGAGAATCTAGGGAGAGTACCCATCTGCAGCGCAGATTCCTCCATCAACCTCGCAGCCAGGCCGACGATGACCAGCGAGTGGACGAGCGACGCAAGCGTGGAGCCACCCCTGCGGGAGCAGCTGGGACCGCGCCAGCTCAGCGACGAGGACGCCCGTAATCTTCTTCACCATCTCGATGAGCAGATCGAGCGGGTGGTGCTGGCGCGTCAGCACCCGATCAGCGGACTGCTTCCGGCCAGCACCGCCAACACGGTGCACGGCAACTACGGCGATGCCTGGGTGCGTGATTGCGTCTACTCGATTCAGTGCGTCTGGGGTCTGGCCCAGGCTCACCGCCGCCTGAATGGCCCGTGCACCCGCGGCCATGAGCTGAACCAGCGGGTGCTGCAACTGATGCGTGGCCTGCTCACGGCCATGCTGCGCCAGGCCGCGAAGGTGGAGCGCTTCAAGCACAGCCTCGACCGGCTCGACGCCATCCACGCCAAATTCGACACCAGCACGGGCAATCCGGTGGTGCCCGATGACGGCTGGGGACACCTCCAGCTCGACGCCACGGCCCTCTACCTGCTTCAGCTGGCCCAGCTGACCCGGGCGGGGCTGGTGGTGGTGCAGAGCAGCCATGAGCGGGATTTCCTGCAGAACCTCGTCTACTACGTGGCCCGGGCCTATCGCATTGCCGATTACGGCATCTGGGAGCGGGGCGACAAAGGCAACCATGGTGAACCGGAACGCAACGCCAGCTCCATCGGCCTGGTCAAGGCGGCCCTGGAGGCCCTCGAGGGCCTCGACCTCTACGGCCCCCACGGTGACGGCAGCTGCTGCCTGCACATCCCCCACCCGGCGATCGTGCGGCTGCGGCGGGCCCTCAAGGCCCTGCTGCCGCGGGAGTCGGCCAGCAAGGAGGTGGACAGCGCCTGTCTCTCGGTGATCGGCTACCCCGCCTGGGCCGTGGAGGACCCCGAGCTGGTGGAGCGCACACGCCGCAAGATCCGCCGTGACCTGGGCGGCGCCTACGGCTACAAGCGTTTTCGTCGCGACGGGCACCAGACCCTGGTGGAGGACCACGAACGCCTGCACTACGAGCCCGAGGAACTGGCTCAGTTCGAGGGCATCGAATGTGAATGGCCCCTGTTCTTCGCCTATGAGCTGGTCACGGCCTGCTGTGAGGAACGCTGGGGCGAGGCCTGGCACTGGCGGCGGCGCCTGGAAGCGGTGAGCGTGGAGGTCGATGGCGTGCCCGAGCTGCCCGAGCTCTACCTGGTGCCGGCCGATGCCATCGAAGCGGAGCGGCGCCATCCCGGCACACAGGCGAGGATCGCCAATGAGAACGTGCCCCTGCTCTGGACCCAGAGTCTGACCTGGCTGGGAGATCTGCTGCTCAACGGTCTGCTCAGCCCGGAGGACATCGATCCTTGCGGCCGGCGCCTGCCGGCTGCCCTCGGGGCCGAGCGGGTGCTCGTTGCCCTCGTGCCTGAAAACGATGCCATCGCCGCGGCACTGGAACAGGCGGGTCTGCCGGTGACCGATCCGCACGGCCCGTTGCGGGTGGCCAGCTCCAGGGAGCTTGGACACCGCATGGCTTCGGTGGGCGCCAACACCAGGCTCGGTCTGAGTGGCTACCCGCCGGTGCGGATGGAGACCATGGCCACAGCCCTGCTGTACCGCAGCCCCGCCGGCAGAGGGCCGGATGGCAGCGGCGAGGAGGTGATGGCCTTTCTGCCTTCGGTGCTGGAAGAGGGAACCTTCTACCTGGCGGACGACCCGGAGCAACTGGTCGACGCGGTGACCAGTGAACTGCGGCTGCTGCAGCGGCAATGGCGGGGCGATGGCCTGCCCCTGCTGATGATCCCCCTGGCCGCCAGCCCGTTCCAACGGGATCCCGCCGCCCTGATCCGCCTGGGTGAAACCCTGGGCAGCGGAACGGTGGAAGGAGTCCCGGTTCAGCTTGATCGCCTCGAGGGCCTGATCGATCAGGTCTGCTGGGAAGAGCTGCCACCACCCCCGGGACATGCCCCGCCGAGGCTCAGCCAGCCGGCGGCCCCGGTGCTGCACAGCAGCACCAGCCAGAAGCCGCTGACGATCCAGCAGGAACAGGAACTCGAGGACATTGCCATTCCCGCTCTGGCGGATCTGCTCTGGCGCAGCACCTCCCTGCCCGAGCAGGCGGAGGTGCTGGAACAGCTGGTCCAGCGGCTGGGCCAGAGCGCGATCCTGCAGGGTCCAGAGAGCGCAGGGCCGCTGAAGCTTCAGGCGTTGGTGGAGGAGATCTACCGCCGGGGCCTGGTGGAAGGCGACTGGAACGTGGTGCGGCGCTGCGCCGGCCTGATGCAACTGGTGCATCCCCAGCTGGAAGACGCTCTCACCGATCTTCTGGTGCGCCAGAAACAGCTGGCGGTGGGCCGCAACTACACCCACGAGTCGCTGATCAGCCAACCCCAGGGCAGCGCGATGATCGGCGCCATGATCCGCCGCTTCAGCGGAGAGGACGGCCGGGAGTGGATGCTGCAGCAGGAACTGCTGCTGGCCCTCGACGGCCTGGCCCGCTCGGAGCCGACCTTGCTCAGCGGCAGTCTGACGATCCAGCTGGGACAACTGCTGCTTCTGCTCACCGGTGAACTGGCGGCTGAACTGGATCTCACCGCCGACGCTGCCTTCGAAGCGCTCTGTGATCTGCCGCCCCACGCCATCCGGCGGCGCCTGCGCTCGGTGCTGAAGGATGTGGATCATGCCCGCGAGGCCCTGCGCCGCAAGGAACAGCTCCACCTGAGCGGGCGCGTGCTCTGGGAGGTGCCCGATCCCCTCGACGACCTGCCGCTGGGAAGTGGCTGTGGCTGGATGCAGCACCGCCAGCGCCTGGGGGCCCTGCAGCGGGTACCGCGCGATTTCTACGCCGGCATCTGGGACCTGCTGCACCATTGCCGCGGCCTGGTGATCGGCGACAAGCTGGAGCGACGCAACCGCCTGGAAAGCGAGCCCCTGCTCTCGGAGAAGACGCCAGGGGAGCGCAACTTCGCGGCCCTGGTGGATCACCTGCTCAGCAAGATCGAGGCGCCGGAATACCGCCAGCTCTGCACCGAGACCCTCCTCTCCCTCGTCGTGTTCGTGGGGGCCAACCCCCAGGTGCGCTTCGACGACTACCTGGCCCTTGACGTGGTGATCGGCCACGCGGTGCGGGTGGGCTGGCAGCTGTCACACCCTGAACTGGCCGGCGAGGACTACGCCAAGCACAAAGCTGCAGCCTGGGATCTCTTCTACACCTCCTCACCGGCCAGCTGCCGCCGCTGGCAGATCATGGCCCTGCGTGACCTCACCGAAACCGTGGAGACCGTGGAGGTCGGGGCTCAGATCGGTGCGTCGAGGGCCATGCAGAGCGAGGGCTGATCCACCGCCAGCTCGATCAGGTTGGCCAGCATCAGTGCCCTGGAGGCCTGCTGCCCATCGACGGCGGGCACTTCCCGGCCGCGCAGGCAGAGCAGAAAATGCTCCAGCTCGGCATAGAGCGGCTCGATCGAGGTGGTGCTCACCTCTTCGATGAAACCGTCGTTGCGGTAGAGCAGCTCGCCATGGTCGGCCGACACCCACTCATGGGCGCGGCGATGGACATGGAGCCGGCGGTTGAGGAAGTCGGTTTCCACCAGGCTGGCGCGACAGTGGGCGCTGAGGCTGCGGATCTTGCGGTGGGCCATCTTGCTGGCCGTGAGGCTGGCGACCACACCATTGCTGAAGCCGAGGGTGGCATTGACATAATCAATCGGGCCTTCCGCGCTGCGGCCGCCCGCCGCCGCGAGCCGCACCACCGGAGCACCGGCGAGTTCGAGCACCAGGTCGATGTCGTGAATCATCAGGTCAAGCACCACCGACACGTCGTTGGCGCGATCGGCATGGGGGCTGTGACGGCGCGCTTCGAGCACCACCACCTCCTCGTTCGCCACCACCTTGAGCAGCTCGCGGAAGGCGGGGTTGAAGCGCTCGATATGGCCCACCTGAAGCTGTCGGCTGGCCTGTTCGGCGGCCTGGATCAGTTCGCTGGCCTCCTCCCGGCTGGCGGCGATCGGCTTCTCGATCAGCACGTGCAGCCCGGCCTGGAGGCAGGCCATGCCCACCCGGTGGTGCAGCAGGGTGGGTACGGCGATGCAGACCGCCTCCACCTCGGGGAGCAGGTCGTCGAAGTTCTCAAACCAGCGGCAACCGAACTGCTCAACGGCCAGCTGGCCGCGGCGCTGATCTGGATCGGCCACTCCCACCAGCTCGGCATCCCTGAGCAGACTCAGGACCCTGGCGTGGTGCCAGCCCATGTTGCCGATGCCGATGACCCCCACCTTGACCGGGGTGATGGGATCGCTGCTCATCGCCGCACCAGCACACCCGCCAACGTGAACTCCCGCCGCTCCAGTGCAGGCATTATCAATGATCACCCGCTCCGGCGGCTCCAGCCCGGAGGCTGAGCCGTCCTAGTCGGAGCCGCGTCGGGTGATCTGAACCCGCTCGATGCGGGGGCCGTCCATGGCGCTGATCTCGAACTGATGCCCTTTCCAGCGCAGGCTCTCGCCGGGTGCGGGAATGTGCTGCAACCGCTCGAGCATGAAGCCGGCCAGGGTGTGGTGGCCGTCGGCCTCCGGCAGGGAGAGGTCCAGCTGGCGGTTGAGCTCGAAAATTTCCAGATCCCCTGCCACCAGCCAGGTGTCGTCCTGAAGCCGCTGCAGGTTCTGGCGGGTCGTGACCAGATCGTCCTCATCGCCGACAATCTCGCTGGTGAGATCGGCCACGGTGACCAGACCTTCGGTGCCGCCGTGTTCATCCACCACCACCAGAAGGGGCTGACCACTGCGAATCAACGGCAGCAGCACCGCCAGGGACACGGTTTCCTGTACCCGTGCCACCGGTGTGATGTAGGGGGCCAGAGGCGTATCGCCCTGCAGCAGCCCATGGGCGATCGGCTCGGCCAGACGGCGCAGGTCGAGCACGCCCCTCACATCATCGAGCGACTGGCCGATGACGGGGAAGCGGGCGTGGGCAGTGGCGTGCACAGCTTCCATCATCTCGGCGAAGGTCACCTCAAGGGGAAGGGTGACCATGCCGGAGCGGGGCACCATCACCTCACGCACCTGGGTGTCCCGCAGGGAGAAGACCCCTTCGAGGATGCTGCGTTCATCCGGCAGCAGGCCGGTGACGCTGTTCGATTCGATCAGCGTTTCCAGCTCGCCGGCGGAGAGGGCGGGCACAAGCTCGTCCCAGTTGCGGGGCAGGCCCAGGAGACGCAACAGGCCATTGGCACAGCGCTCCACCAGAACCAGCAGGGGGAAGAGGGTGCGGATCACCCACTCCAGCAGCGGCGCCAGCTGCAGGGCCGATCGCTCCGGTCGGTGGAGCACCCAGGCCTTGGGGGCCACACCGCCCAGCACTGTGGCCAGGGCCACCAGAGCCAGGAACACCAGCACATCGACCCAGAGGCGCTCCGCCATCGGATCGAACCGCACCGCCAGGCCGCGACCGGCCCAGCCGAGGGCCACCAGGGCCAGGGCCGCCCCCAGCTGGGTGGCGACCAGCACCCGCCGCAGGCGCTGCTGCAGTCGCTCCACCGACAGAGCACCGGGGTGGCCATCGGCGGCGAGCACCTTGACCCGGCTGGGGCGCAGGTGAATCAGGGCGAACTCGCTGGCCGCAAAAAAGGCCAGCAACGCCAGCAGGGCCACCAGCAGAACGAGCAGGCGCATCGGAAGGAGAACAGCGAGCGGGTTGAGGTTCACTCCACGGTGACGCTCTTGGCCAGATTGCGGGGCTGATCCACATCGAGGCCACGGTGGGCGGCAATGTGATAACTCAGCAACTGCATCGGAATCACCGTCAACAGAGGGCTGAGCAGTTCATCCACCTCCGGCACCGGCAGCAGCACATCGAAGATCTCCGTGTCGGGTCCCCGGGGAGCCACGCCGATCAGCCGCGCATCCCGGGCCTTGGCCTCCTGGGCATTGGAGAGCACCTTGTCGAACACGCTGCCTGGCACTGCGATCGACACCACAGGCACCCGTGCGTCGAGCAGGGCGATGGGTCCGTGCTTCATCTCACCGGCCGGATAGCCCTCCGCGTGGATGTAACTGATCTCCTTGAGCTTCAGGGCGCCTTCGAGGGCGATCGGGACGTTGATGCCCCGTCCCAGGAAGATCACATCCTGGGTGTCGGCAAACTGGTGGGCCAGCTCGGCGCAGAGCAGATCCTGCTCCTCGAGCAGCGTCTGCAGCTGGGCAGGAAGGGCCCGCAGTCCGGCCACGAGCTCGAGCAACTGCGCGGGGGAGCGGCTGGAGCGGCGCTCGGCGAAGGACAGGGCCAGGCCGTAGAAGGCGAGCAGCTGGCCGAGGAAGGTCTTGGTGGCGGCAACGCCCACCTCGATTCCGGCGCCGATGTCCAGCAGGTGGGGCACCAGCCGACCGAGGGAGCTTTCCTGCCGGTTGGTGATTCCCAGCAACCTCGGGGCGAAAGCCGGATCGGCGATCAGCTCCCGCCGCTGCTGCTCCATCTGCAGCGCCGCGAGAGTATCGGCGGTCTCGCCCGACTGGGTCACACCGATGGTGAGGGTGTGGGGCACCAGGGGCGGCGGCGCATAGCGGAATTCGCTGGCGTAATGCACCGCCGTGGGCAGACCGGCCAGCTGCTCCAGCAGGTAGGCCCCCACGAGGGCCGCATGGCGGCTGGTGCCGCAGGCCAGAATCTGGATCCGCTCCACCCCCTCGAACAGCTGATCCTGCAGAGGCAGGGCCACCAGGGAAGGGGTGCCGGGGGCGCCGATCGACTGGGTGGGCAGATGCCTGGCGACCCAGAGCGCGGCCGTCTCGGGCTGCTCATGAATCTCCTTGTGCATGAAATGGCGGAAGCTGCGCTTGTCCGCCACGTGCTCGGTGCCCTGCAGCAAGCTGGGGGAGCGCTGCACCCGCTCGCCTTGTGCTCCGTAGAGCTCAATGCCCAGGGGAGTGAGCAGGGCCGTTTCGCCATCTTCAAGAGGAAGGATGGTGCGCGTGAAGCCCGCCAGGGCAGGAGTATCACTGGCGCAGAGGAATTCCCCCTCGCCCAGACCGATCACCAGCGGCGCCTGACGGCGGGCCACCACCACCGCTCCGGGGATCTCCGCCCAGATCACGGCCAGGGCATAGGCCCCGTGCAGCTGTGGAAGCACCTCCTGCACCGCCTGGAGCAGCAGCTGGGGCGAGGCCTCAGCCCCGGCCTGGCGCAACTCCCTCAGCCGGCGGGCGATCAGGTGGGGAATCACCTCGGTGTCGGTGTCCGAGCGGAACTGAACCCCCTCCGACTGCAGCGCCTCACGCAGGGGGCGGTGGTTCTCGATGATGCCGTTCTGAACCACGGCGAGGCTGCCGCTGCCATCGAGATGGGGGTGGGCGTTTCGCTCCTCCGGCTTGCCGTGGGTGGCCCAGCGGGTGTGGCCGATGCCGCAGTGGCCCAGGGCTCCCAGCGCGTCGTAGCGGGCTGTGAGGTTGATGAGCTTGCCTTCGGCCCTCAGGCAGGTGAGGTGACCGGATGACATGCCGCTGCCGGCGCCAGGCGCCTGGACGGTGGCGATGCCCGCGGAGTCGTAGCCGCGATACTCGAGCTGGCGCAGACCTTCCAGCAGCAGGGGGGCCGCCTCACGGGAGCCGATGACCGCAACGATGCCGCACATGGCTGAGGGGCCGGACTTCGGCTGTTTCTAAAGGATCAACGCCCGCCCGCAAACCCTGCTGGCACTGCAGCGGAAGGCCTGAGCCAGAGGTTGACCCATGAAAAAGCCCGGCAGGGCCGGGCTCAGGGTGAGAAGCAGGGGGATGGCCTCAGTAGGCCAGACCCATGCTCCGGGTGGTTTCATCTCCGAGATAGACACGGATGCTGAGGAAATCGGTGGGACAAGCGGTTTCGCAGCGCTTGCAACCCACACAGTCTTCGGTTCTGGGCGATGAGGCGATCTGGCCAGCTTTGCAGCCGTCCCAGGGAACCATCTCGAGCACATCGAGAGGGCAGGCACGGACGCACTGGGTGCAGCCGATGCAGGTGTCGTAGATCTTGACGGAATGGGACATGCCCGGCCGGAAAGCGAACGGCGTCCGGTCAAAGTACTCAAACGGTTCGGGAGCCCACCGGCACGGGCCCCATGCCGTCATCCTTTTTCATACGGGCCGGGGGTCGGCTCAGGGCGGACCCGTAGGATGCGGCCTCCCACACACCGGCCATGTCACAGGAAGCGATCTTCGAGAAAGTCCGTTCGATCGTTGCCGAGCAGCTCAGCGTCGATGCCGCTGAAGTGAAGCCCGAGTCGAACTTCCAGAATGATCTGGGTGCCGACTCGCTCGACACGGTGGAACTGGTCATGGCCCTGGAAGAGGCCTTCGACATCGAGATCCCCGACGAGTCGGGCGAAGGAATCACCACTGTGGGTGACGCCGTGAAGTACATCCTGGACAAGCAGGCCTGAGGGTGTCGATGGTGGAGGGTCTCCGCCGTGTCGTGGTCACGGGCCTCGGCGCGGTCACACCGATCGGCAACGACGTCTCCCAGTACTGGGAGGGGTTACGGCTCGGCAGAAACGGGGTGGCACCGATCACCCTCTTCGATGCCTCACGGCATGCCTGCAGGTTCGCGGCCGAAGTGAAGAATTTCGATCCGAGCGGAATGCTGGATCGCAAGGAGACCAAGCGCTGGGACCGTTTCTGCCAGTTCGGTGTGGTGGCCTCCAAGCAGGCGGTGAACCAGGCGCAGCTTGTCTTCGACGAGAGCACCCAGCACCGCATCGGTGTGGCCATTGGCTCCGGCGTGGGCGGTCTGCTGATGATGGAAAGCCAGGCCCATGTGCTCGCCGAACGGGGTCCTGACCGGGTCAGCCCGTTCTGCGTTCCGATGATGATCCCGAACATGGCGGCCGGGCTGACCGCCATCGCCCTCGGTGCCAAGGGTCCCAGCAGCGCGGTGGCCACCGCCTGTGCAGCGGGATCCAACGCCATCGGCGATGCCTTCCGCCTGATTCAGCTCGGCCTGGCCGACGCCATGGTCTGCGGTGGAGCCGAATCGGCGATCACACCCCTTGGGGTCGCGGGCTTCGCCAGTGCCAAGGCTCTGTCCTTTCGCAACGACGACCCCGCCACCGCCAGCCGCCCCTTCGATGCGGAGCGCAATGGCTTCGTGATCGGCGAGGGCTCAGGGATTCTTGTGCTGGAAAGCCTGGAGAACGCCAGCGCCCGCGGCGTCGAGATCCTGGCCGAGGTGGTGGGCTACGGCATGACCTGCGACGCCCACCACATCACATCACCAACCCCAGGGGGCCTCGGCGGCGCCGAAGCGATGCGGCTGGCGATGGTCGATGCGGGACTGGAACCCGAGCAAGTCGACTACGTCAATGCCCACGGCACCAGCACCCAGGCCAACGACAGCAACGAAACTGCGGCGATCAAGGCGGCCCTGGGCGAGCACGCCCATCGCATCCCCGTCAGTTCCACCAAGTCGATGACCGGCCACCTGCTGGGAGGGAGCGGCGGAATCGAGGCGGTGGCCGCCGTCCTGGCGATAGGCCACAACCTCGTACCACCTACCATCAATTACCAAAATCCGGATCCGGCCTGTGATCTGGATGTCGTGCCCAATCAGGCACGGGAACAGAAACTGAACGTCGTGCTCTCGAATTCGTTCGGGTTTGGCGGTCACAACGTCTGCCTCGCTTTCCGTCGGATGCGCTGAGGGCCTGGTACCACCAGCCATCCGCCGCCCGGAACGCCTCACTCTCCCAACCCCTTTCCCAAACCATGGTCGCCGCCCCCACAGTGGACACCCTGTCCGTCGACAACCTCTGCGTCAACAGCATTCGCTTCCTGGCGATCGACGCGATCAACAAGTCCAACTCGGGGCACCCCGGCCTGCCGATGGGCGCGGCACCGATGGCCTATGCCCTGTGGGACAAGCACCTGCGCCACAACCCGGCCAACCCCAAGTGGTTCAACCGCGACCGCTTCGTGCTGTCCGCCGGCCACGGCTGCATGCTGCTCTATGCGCTGCTGCACCTGAGCGGGTACGACAGCGTCTCGATCGAGGACATCCAGCAGTTCCGCCAGTGGGGCTCCAAGACTCCCGGCCACCCCGAAACCTTCGAAACCCCCGGGGTTGAAGTCACCACCGGGCCCCTGGGCCAGGGGATCTCCAACGCGGTTGGTCTGGCGATCGCCGAGGCCCATCTGGCCGCGAAATTCAACCGCCCCGACGTCTCCCTGGTCGATCACCACACCTACGTGATCATGGGCGACGGCTGCCACCAGGAGGGCATCTCCGGGGAAGCCGCCTCCCTGGCCGGCCACCTGGGTCTGGGCAAGCTGATCGCCCTCTACGACGACAACCACATCACGATCGACGGCAACACCAAGGTGTCGTTCACCGAGGATGTGCTCAAGCGCTATGAGGCCTACGGCTGGCACGTGCAGCACGTGGCCGATGGCAACACCGACATCGAGGCGATCGGGAGGGCGATCGAGGCGGCGAAGGCCGTCACCGACAGGCCCAGCCTGATCAAGGTCACCACCACCATCGGCTACGGCTCCCCCAACAAAGCCGACACCGCCGGTGTGCACGGCGCGGCCCTGGGCGCCGAGGAAGCCGATCTCACCCGTAAGTCGCTGGGTTGGAGCTACGGACCGTTCGAGGTGCCCGAGGAGGCCTATGAGCATTGGCGCAAGGCGCGTGAGCGCGGTGCGGCACTGGAAGCCGAGTGGAACAACAGCCTGGCCGCCTACCGCAGCCAGCACCCTGCCGAAGCGGCTGAATTCGAGCGGATGCTGCGCGGTGAGCTGCCCGAGGGCTGGGACCGGAATCTGCCCCGCTTCACCCCCGAGGACAAGGGCCTGGCCACCCGCCAGTACTCCTACAACGTGCTCAATGCGATCGGCCCCGACCTGCCTGAGCTGATCGGCGGCTCCGCCGACCTCACCCACTCCAACCTCACCGACATCAAGGGCGAGAAGAGTTTTCAGAAGGGCAGCGAAGCCAACCGCTACCTGCACTTCGGGGTGCGCGAGCACGCCATGGCGGCGGTTCTCAATGGCATCGCTTATCACGACAGCGGCCTGATCCCCTACGGAGGCACCTTCCTGGTGTTCGCCGGCTACATGGTGGGCGCCATGCGCCTCTCGGCCCTCTCCGAGCTGGGTGTGATCTACGTGCTCACCCACGACTCGATCGGCCTCGGTGAAGACGGCCCCACCCACCAGCCTGTGGAAACTCTGGCTTCGCTGCGCTCGATCCCCAACCTGCTGGTGATCCGCCCTGGCGATGGCAACGAAACCAGTGGCGCCTACCAGGTGGCCGTGACCAACCGCAAACGGCCCACAGTGCTGGCCCTCAGCCGCCAGGCGATGGTGAACCAGCCCAACTCCGCTCCCGAGCATGTGGCCAAGGGTGGTTACATCCTCGAAGACAGCAACGGCAGCCCCGACCTGATTCTGATCGGCTCCGGCACCGAACTGGATCTCTGCGTCAAAGCTGCGAAGGTGTTGAGCAGCGAAGGCCACAACGTGCGTGTGGTCTCGATGCCCTGCGTGGAGCTGTTCGAAGAGCAGGATCCCGCCTACCGCGAGTCGGTGCTGCCGGCTGCGGTGCGCAAGCGTCTGGTGGTGGAGGCCTCCGGGTCCTTCGGCTGGCACAAGTACGTCGGCCTCGACGGTGACACCGTTTCCGTCGACCGTTTCGGCGCTTCGGCTCCTGGCGCTGTCTGCCTGGAGAAGTTCGGTTTCACCGTGGAGAACGTGGTCGCCAAGGCCAAGGCGCTCTGAGCCGCATCCCGTCAGCCACCCTGGCCCAAGGGGCGATGAGCGCACCGGAACGCCTGTCGATCGTTCTGCCGACCTACAACGAACGGCAGAACGTCGGCAGGATCCTGGAGGAACTGCTGCCGCTGCAGCAGCGCTTCGATCTCGAAGTCCTCTTTGTCGACGATGACTCGGCGGATGGCACAGCTGATCTGATCAAGCAGCTGGCCCATGGCCAATCCGGAGTGCATCTGATCCGCCGGGTGGGGCGCGCTGGCCTCGCCAGTGCCATCAAGGAAGGCATTCTCGATGCCACAGGCGATGTGATCGTGGTGATGGACTGCGACGGCCAGCACGAGCCGGCCGCCGTGGAGGCAGCGGTGGAGACCCTGCTGAGCACGGGAAGCGATCTTGTGGTGGGCAGCCGCTTCCACCCCGACGCCGCCATTCATGGCCTGAGTGTGAAACGCACCCGCAACTCCACCTGGGCGAACACGATCGCCCGCTTTAGCTTGCCCAGCTACCGCAGGCTGACCGACTACATGAGCGGCTTCTTTGCCCTCCGGCCCGATGCCGCGTTGCCCTATGTGCGACGGGTGGATGTGAATGGGTTCAAGTTTCTCTACGAGCTGCTCTCGATCTGCCGCGGGTCCCTGCGGGTGAGTGAAATTCCCCTGCGCTTCCAGGCCCGGGTGGCTGGGGATTCCAAGCTGGATCTGGCGATCGTCTGGGATCTGGGGGTCTCGATCCTGCACACCCTTCTGCTGCGCTCGATTCCCCGGCGCGCCATCAGCTTCGCCCTTGTGGGGCTCAGCGGTGTGGCGGTTCAGATGCTGGCGGTACAGGCATTGATGGGCGGAACGGGGCTGGCCTTCAAACAGGCCCTGCCGATCGCGGTGGTGGTGGCCGCGAGCTCCAACTATCTGATCAACAATGCCCTCACCTTCCGCTTCCAGCGGCAGCAGGGAACGGCGCTGCTGAAGGGCCTGCTCAAGTTCCTGCTGGTGGCCTCCCTGCCGGTCCTGGCCAATGTGGGTGTGGCCTCCAGCTTCTACAACCTGGTCTCCCGTAATACTTTCCTGGCTCAACTGGCCGGCATCCTCGTGGTGTTTGTCTGGAATTACGCGGCGTCTTCGCGATTCGTGTGGAACACGCCGTAGAAGCCCAGCCAGAAGCATTCAGGCATTCACCTGCAAGCTGATGCGCACAGCCACGCCCGAGGCCCCTTGTGGCATCTAAATATCTCTTTTCCCGCTGATTCCCGTGGAATCATAATAGACGAGGGCGGGCTCTGCAAACGCATGGATGACCATGCTCATACGAGTCTGATCTTTGGTTTGGCGCCGAGATCCGCCATGGATGAGGTTTTCCTGCCAGATCAAGACATCACCAGCCTTGGGCAAAAAAGTCTGTGGCTGTAGATGGGAATTTTCGGCAAGCAGATTTTGGATTGCCGGCGTATAGACTTCCCCGAACTCTCTGTAGTCGCCTATCTCAGAATCGACTTTAGGGACGCCATGAGACCTGCACAGAACTGCAGGAAGATGGTGCGATCCTGGATAATAGAATAATTCTCCAGAGCCAGGGATGACATCCTCCAAAGCAATCCAGATTCCGCACATGAGCCCCCTGGGGAAGGGCGTCAGGTGAACTGTATCTTGATGGGCGTCCTGCGTTGATCCGTTGATAAAGGTTAGGCTTTGACAAGGGAACGCCTGGCAGCCAAACAGGTCGCTGACAATGTCATAGATTAACTTGGATGCGTAGATCGCCTTAAGCGCATCAAAAGATTGATGCAAGTTGACGATGCGATTACTGCTTCCCCGCATGAAGCCATGGCTTTCAGATGCAGAGACTTTGCGAAGGGACTGGCGGGCAGCCTCCATGCTTCGCCTGCTAAAAACACCCTCAAGCTGGATGTAGCCATTGCTGTCGTAGTCGGCTATCTGCTGGGAGCTCAACACCCGAGGGCGTGCTTCCTGCCGATGACTTAAAGGATAATTAGCCTCTTGAAAGGAGTCAGAAAGTGGAAGAAAATATGACGAATCAAGCCTGTTAGCAACAAGTGCCCGCCCCTCCGCGCCCCTGAATTCGCCTCGGAGCGACTGCGCCAACCCGGACGCCCCATTCTTGACGCAGACCTGCTTGGTAAGCGTGCAAGTATTTCCTGTTCTTGATTCATTGACTGCCATTGTCAGCCTATGGCCTCCATCGTCTAAATAGTAACTGTTGAAGAAGACATGCCCATTGAACTCTGACTCAACGGTAAGACTAAATGACTTTTCCCTCCTTTGTCTATCCATGGCCGTCAGAGTGATGACCAGAGGCGAGCTGACCGGCTCAAATATTGCCTCAATAAAGCCATGATGGCTTTTTTGGCCATAACGCAGGTGCGGCATTGAAAACGAGAGCAGGAGAGATAACACTGAGGCAATAGTAGCCCACTTTCTTGCTGCCTTCCCTAGAAAAAAGGTTCTTCCAGGAGAATGAGAAAGGCTCGCCGCAACAGGCCCCAGGCAGGGTTGCCTGAAAGTCACTCCAACCTCGCTCCCGCGAGCTGAACCCCGCCCAACGCCAGCATCCCTCTGATGTCGTAAGCCAGTTCCCGGAGCCCCCGTCGGATCGAGCGGTAGCCGCCGCGCCGCAGCAGGTTCATG
>NZ_JAHLZB010000037.1:0-5000 GCF_025128255.1 Synechococcus sp. CS-205 | reverse complement strand
TAGGACCGTTATAGTTACGGCCGCCGTTCACCGGGGCTTCAGTCGCTAGCTTCGCTTGCGCTGACCAGCTTCCTTAACCTTCCGGCACTGGGCAGGCGTCAGCCCCCATACATCGTCTTGCGACTTAGCGGAGACCTGTGTTTTTGGTAAACAGTCGCCTGGGCCTCTTCACTGCGACCACCTTGCGGTGGCACCCCTTCTCCCGAAGTTACGGGGCCATTTTGCCGAGTTCCTTAGAGAGAGTTATCTCGCGCCCCTCGGTATTCTCTACCACCCCACCTGTGTCGGTTTCGGGTACAGGCCGTCATGCCTTAACGGGTATAGGGCTTTTCTTGGAAGCTTGACATCACCCACTTCGCTGCCGTAGCAGCTCGTACTCACGCCTCCGCTCAGGGTGTTTTCTCCACCCCTCAACGCCTCGAACGCTTGAACCAGTAACCAACATCTGGCTGGGCTAGCCTTCTCCGTCCCCCTTCCCAAAACATGACAGGTACAGGAATGTTGACCTGTTGTCCATCGACTACGCCTTTCGGCCTCGCCTTAGGTCCTGACTAACCCTCCGCGGACGAGCCTGCCGGAGGAACCCTTAGGGTTTCGGGGCATGGGATTCTCACCCATGTTTTCGCTACTCAAGCCGACATTCTCACTTCCATGCAGTCCACGCCCGCTTACGCTAACGCTTCACCCCACATGGAACGCTCCCCTACCATTTGAATGTTCCTAAGAACAATTAAATCCGCAGCTTCGGTACAATGCTTAGCCCCGTTCATTTTCGGCGCAGGATCGCTCGACCAGTGAGCTATTACGCACTCCTTTGAGGATGGCTGCTTCTAGGCAAACCTCCTGGTTGTCTGGGCAATCCCACCTCCTTTATCACTCAGCATTGATTTGGGGACCTTAGCTGGCGGTCTGGGCTGTTTCCCTTTCGACCATGGAGCTTATCCCCCACAGTCTGACTGCCTAGTTTCACACAGGGTATTCAGAGTTCGTATCGATTTGGTACCGCTCTCGCAGCCCGCACCGAAACGGTGGCTTTACCCCCCTGCTATAGCACTAGACGCTACGCCTCAACGTATTTCGGGGAGAACCAGCTAGCTCCGGGTTCGATTGGCATTTCACCCCTAACCACAGCTCATCCGCTGATTTTTCAACATCAGTCGGTTCGGACCTCCACTTGGTATCACCCAAGCTTCATCCTGGCCATGGTTAGATCACCCGGGTTCGGGTCTATAAACACTGACGATCGCCCTATTCAGACTCGCTTTCGCTATGGCTCCACCATTCCCGGTTTAACCTGCCAGTGCCTATAAGTCGCCGGCTCATTCTTCAACAGGCACACGGTCACCCGATCAGTCGGGCTCCCATTGCTTGTAAGCTCACGGTTTCATGTTCTATTTCACTCCCCTCCCGGGGTTCTTTTCACCTTTCCCTCGCGGTACTGTTGCGCTATCGGTCACACAGGAGTACTTAGCCTTACGAGGTGGTCCTCGCAGATTCATACGGAATTTCACGTGCTCCGTACTACTCGGGATACAGCTAGGTCAGATTCGCTTTCGTGTACGGGGCTTTCACCCTCTATGGCGCGCCATTCAAACGCTTCCACTAACGGCACTGATCCACGTTGCTGTCCCACAACCCCGATGGTCGAAACCATCGGTTTAGGCTCTTCCCCGTTCGCTCGCCGCTACTGAGGGAGTCGTTTTTACTTTCCTTTCCTCCAGCTACTAAGATGTTTCAGTTCGCTGGGTTGGCTCGCGCCACCCTATGGATTCAGGTGGCCGTTCTAGGGGTTGCCCCATTCGGAAATTCCCGGATCAAAGCGTGTTTCCAGCTCCCCGAGACTTATCGCAGGTAACTACGTCCTTCATCGCCTCTGTGTGCCAAGGTATCCACCGTGAGCCCTTTGTAGCTTGACCAATTTATCTCCATATCACCTTGCTGCGGTTGTACGCAGATTCTCCTGCTTTCACCCTCAACAACTCAAACAACTGGATTTCTCCAATCAGTCTGGCGTTGATACTGAAAACAAGATCAAACCCAGTTCTTTTGGCAAGAACCAGGAGCAATATGGAGTCTCGGCTCCTACTCTAGAATTGCTCCAAAAACAGAACCAGACCTCAGCGGCATAACCACCAAAATCAGTTGCTGCTCTTGAAGCATCCATGAGATGCTTTATTTACAGACTTACCTATGCAGTTGTCAAGGTTCTACTGAACACAAGCACCATCAGCTTCTCAGCTGATGTCACTGGAGTCCAGCGTCTTTTCAATCATGGCCTCAAACAACACCTGATCTGACTCAAGTTGTTGTCACCATAAAATGAAAGGAAGCTAGAATCCTTCTTTCAGTACAATTGTCTAATTTCACCGCCGCAAGCTCTCTCCCGTTGCTTTCGCGAACCTGGTGGGTTGGTCAGTGGAGGTTAGCGGACTCGAACCGCTGACATCCTGCTTGCAAAGCAGGCGCTCTACCAACTGAGCTAAACCCCCAAACACGAATGGGCCATCCTGGACTTGAACCAGGGACCTCACCCTTATCAGGGGTGCGCTCTAACCACCTGAGCTAATGGCCCAGGGATACCCTTGCGGGGTGACCTAGACAAAGTTTAGGAACTGAAAAGACATCCACGACAGCACATCTGCTCTCCCATTGCTGGAATACCATCAGGCTTCGTTTTTGTCGGTTGAGGTACCGATTAACCATCGAGATGACAGGATCATGGTCTAGCGATAAAATAGCCAGACATCACAATCAGTTGTTGTCTCCCTGTTAGGAGGTGATCCAGCCGCACCTTCCGGTACGGCTACCTTGTTACGACTTCACCCCAGTCATCAGCCCCACCTTCGGCGTCCTCCTCCCTTGCGGGTTGGAGTAACGACTTCGGGCATGGCCAACTTCCATGGTGTGACGGGCGGTGTGTACAAGGCCCGGGAACGTATTCACCGCAGTATGCTGACCTGCGATTACTAGCGATTCCTCCTTCACGTAGGCGAGTTGCAGCCTACGATCTGAACTGAGCCACGGTTTATGGGATTTGCTAGCTCTCGCGAGTTTGCTGCCCTTTGTCCGTAGCATTGTAGTACGTGTGTAGCCCAGGATGTAAGGGGCATGATGACTTGACGTCATCCACACCTTCCTCCGGTTTATCACCGGCGGTCTCTCTAGAGTGCCCAACTGAATGCTGGCAACTAAAGACGTGGGTTGCGCTCGTTGCGGGACTTAACCCAACATCTCACGACACGAGCTGACGACAGCCATGCACCACCTGTCACTGCGCTCCCGAAGGCACTCCCAAGTTTCCAAGGGATTCGCAGGATGTCAAACCCTGGTAAGGTTCTTCGCGTTGCATCGAATTAAACCACATACTCCACCGCTTGTGCGGGCCCCCGTCAATTCCTTTGAGTTTCACACTTGCGTGCGTACTCCCCAGGCGGAACACTTAACGCGTTGGCTACGACACCGAAAGGGTTAATTCTCCCGACACCTAGTGTTCATCGTTTACGGCCAGGACTACAGGGGTATCTAATCCCTTTCGCTCCCCTGGCTTTCGTCCATGAGCGTCAGTTATGGCCCAGCAGAGCGCCTTCGCCACTGGTGTTCTTCCCGATATCTACGCATTTCACCGCTACACCGGGAATTCCCTCTGCCCCTACCACACTCTAGCCTTGTAGTTTCCATTGCTGAAATGGAGTTGAGCTCCACGCTTTAACAACAGACTTTCAAGGCCGCCTGCGGACGCTTTACGCCCAATAATTCCGGATAACGCTTGCCACTCCCGTATTACCGCGGCTGCTGGCACGGAATTAGCCGTGGCTTATTCCTCAAGTACCGTCATGTCTTCTTCCTTGAGAAAAGAGGTTTACAGCCCAGAGGCCTTCGTCCCTCACGCGGCGTTGCTCCGTCAGGCTTGCGCCCATTGCGGAAAATTCCCCACTGCTGCCTCCCGTAGGAGTCTGGGCCGTGTCTCAGTCCCAGTGTGGCTGATCATCCTCTCAGACCAGCTACTGATCGATGCCTTGGTGCGCCATTACCACACCAACTAGCTAATCAGACGCGGGCTCATCCCCAGGCGAATTTCGTTTCACCTCTCGGCATATGGGGTATTAGCGGCCGTTTCCGGCCGTTATCCCCCTCCTGAGGGCAGATTCCCACGCGTTACTCACCCGTCCGCCACTAGCCCGAAGGCTCGTTCGACTTGCATGTGTTAAGCACGCCGCCAGCGTTCATCCTGAGCCAGGATCAAACTCTCCGTTGTAGTCATCATTCCTGTAAACTCCGATCATACTGATTCTCGCTTGCGCTAGAATCAATGCTGATCGTCATCGCAAATGATGTCGCCTTTGCCCAATCGCTCAACTTTCATCAAGAATCAGTCAGGGCTCCTTCTAGCCAGAAGGGTTCGAGAGTGCATCACACAATCACCAATCTCTGCCGCAACAACCTTCACAGACAACCTTTCGCGCTCATTTCCCGTCAGGGTCTCCCCTGACAATCGAGTTTCGATCACCCATCCATGCGGCCCTCGCAACATCCTTCAGCTGCTCGTGCAACGACTTTCCAAATCACTCAGATCCGGTCGCACCGTCACTCACCTGAACATCCATTGAGCTGATCACCCGTGAAAGTGATCCACTCAAAACTCAGGCAAGCTCCTGATGCTTGTTTCTTTTGACGGGACCTCACACCTTTGCTGCTATCTCGTCTGACACCTCTAACCTCAACCCGCCAACGCCTCCCTTGCAGGAGCCCATCACGCGCGTCAAGCTCATCGGCATCCGACGCAGCAAAAGCGTCAGTTCCTAAACTTTTTAGTTGTCCAGGTGCGCCTCCTCAAAAGCTTCTCGGCTCTCGGGGTGGCTCGCGGGTGGTCTCCCATCCGCTTTGGAAACTTACAACACCGGCGATCGGCTCTCGCCTCCTCCTCTGTTGCAAGCCCTGCAGCGATCGCCTTCCGGCTCACGCGCAGTCCAAAAACATACCACACCCATGGCCGGGCTCTT
>NZ_JAHLZB010000036.1:0-51224 GCF_025128255.1 Synechococcus sp. CS-205 | reverse complement strand
TGGCATGTATCGCCTCTGAGAGGCGCCCCACGCCGCTCATTTCATCGGGACTGAGTTTGGCTACATGCTGAGATGATCACGGCGCAGGCATCTCTGGATCAGAGGCTGGCCCGAGCAATAGCTTTTTCAGGAGGCCCTACTTGCGTGCCTCGAGAATCAGGTTGAACGGCGTTTCAGCGGCGCGGCGCACACTTCTGAAGCCAGCCTCCCGCAACACTTCAGACAATCGTGCCTCGCCGGCCTGGGCGCCAAGGGCCAGCCCGACATCCTGCGATTTGGAACAAGGTGTGCACACCGCCGTTGACGCGGCGTAGTACAGACGACTGACCGGATTGAGATTCTGCTCGACACCGTCCCCTGCCGCCGGCTCCACCAGCAGCAGGGTGCCGTCGTCCTTGAGAGCCTGTCTCGCATGTCGGGCCGCCCCAACAGGGTCGCCCATGTCGTGCAGGCAATCCATGAAGCAGATCAGGTCGAACCCCTGCTCTCCATAGCCCTTTGCACTTGCCAGCTCAAACCGGACACATCCCTGGGATTTCGCGTCAGCGGCGCGCTGGCGTGCTGTTGCGATCGATGACTCGTGGGAGTCGAACCCAACGATGGTGGAGTTGGGGAAGGCCTCGGCCATGACGAGGGTGGAGGCACCATGACCACAACCCACATCGGCCACCTTGCCTCCTGCCGCGAGCTTCTCGGCAACGCCATCGAGGGCGGCGATCCAGCCGGATGCCAGGTGAGCCTTGTAACCCGGACGGAACAGGGATTCACTGCCGCAAAACAACCGATGGTGATGATCACTCCAGGGGATTCCCTCGCCAGTTCTGAAGACCTCGATGACCCGACCCTCGTCCATCCAGAGTGAGGAGGCCACCTCGAGGGCAGGGACCAGAAACAGGGGACTGTCGTCATCAGCGAGCACGGGCACGTGCTCGTCGGGCAGGTTATAACGACGGGTCTCCACGTCATATGCAACGTAGCCGCCGGCGGCCTGATTGTTCAACCATTCACGAACATAGCGCTCGTCGGTGTAGGTCTTCGCAGCGAGTTGCTGTGAACTGATCCAGCCCTCGCCGGCCATGGCCTTGTAGAGCCCGAGCTTATGCCCGATGTTGGTCATGACACCGGAGAAGGCTGCAGCGATGTCGGTGACGACCTGGCCAGCGAAGGTCTCGACATTACTCATGTCAATGTTCATTGGGATTCTCCTTCTAAGCAGCTTTGGGCTGAATTGTTGGCATGGGAATGCGAGGGGCCTGCCACGCGTAAGGCGCGAACACCTCATCCAGAGGGATGCGAATGGCGTTGTTCGTCAGGTTGCTCATGACCTTCACGGTGATACCCAGGATCACCTCGAGAAGCTGTTGCTGCGTATAGCCAGCATTGAGGAACTGCTTGATCTCCGTGCTGGACACCATGCCGCGGGAGCGCAGAAGAGAAAGAGTGAAACGACGCAGGCTCTCCAACCGCGGATCAGGGATCGGCTGACCGTCGCGCAGGGCCTGCACAACGCCCTCATCGACAGCCTGCATGGCGGCGAAGGCACTATGACCGGCCACGCAATAGCTGCAGTGGTTGTCCGCGCTGACGGTGAGCGCGATGAGCTCGCGCTCGGTGGGGCTGAAGGACGTCCTGGCGAACTGGTTGTTCAGAGCAGCAAAGGCCGCCAGTGCCGGCGCCGACTCTGCCAGCACACCAAACAGGTTCGGAATGAAGCCGAGGGAACTCTGCGTAGCTCTGAGCGTGGAAGCAACCGGCTCCGCACAGTCGTGCACGGTATGAATCATCAAGGGTTTCATCGGTAGTCTCCTGTGGGAGATGGTTTGGGATCTTCCGGACCTGCTTGGCCCGGTAACCGGACTCTAAAAACCCGTGGGCGCAGCCACAACGTTGCAGCCTGTAGCAACCAACTACACTTTCTGAAGTAACAACCTACAGTTCAGAAAGTCGACCTCCGAGAGGCGCCTTGCGTGGAGTACGGGCAGTTCTGTCCCGTGGCCAAAGCCACGGAGATCATTGGTGAGAAATGGACCCTTCTCATCATCCGAGAGTTGTTGATGGGTGGAAGCCGCTTCAACGTGTTGCAGCGAGGGTTGAGCCTGATTTCTCCGACCATTCTCACCAAGCGGCTCCACTCCCTTGAGGCGCAGGGGTTGGTGGTCAAAAAGAAGATTCAGGGTCAGCGGGGCTACGAGTACTTCCCAACCACGTCCTGCAAAGAGCTGCTGCCGATCATTCGGCAAATCGGCGATTGGGGGATGCGCTGGGCACGCCAACACCTCACAGACACCGACTATGACGTGGAACTGTTGATGCTCTACCTGCAGCGCAGCGTCGTGCCAGACAACCTGATCGGCCGTGAGACCGTGGTGCGCTTCAAATTCACCGATATTGCTGACATGTCCGACTGGTGGCTTTTGGTCGTGGACGAAGACGTGGACATCTGCGTCAGCGATCCAGGCAAAGACGTCGATGTCTATTTCACCACCAATGTTCGCACCATGGCAGGGATCTGGATGGGGGGTACCACGTACCGAAAGGCGATCGCCTCCGGCGACCTCCAGGTCGCCGGCCTCAAGGCGCTGACGCGTGACATTCCATCATGGTTGGGAAACAGCATCTTTGCTGACATTCCTTCTGCCAGCGAGATCTGATCGGGGCCCGGGAGCCGCGAAGGGCAACAAGGAACGCAGTCGATGGATAGGCCTGGATGCGTTACAAAAAGGCGCCGTGCATTCCAGATCGATACCAGGACGAGTCTCGGTACTGAGGGCTTGGCCGTGCCATGGGCCAATCAATTCCCATACTGAGCTCTCTGCTTCCACGCCATGGCGCCTCTGGCCAACGCCGCATTGATCGAGGCCGCGGCAACAGCTGTGGTGGCCCATGCCGAGGAGCTCACCGAGCTCGATCGGGCGATCGGCGATCGGCGAGGCGAATACCGCAGGCGCCTCCCTGGTGAGCGCCTGCGGTGAGATCGGCATCTGCCTGCGCACCCTCAAGCGCTGGCGCAGGGCCTTGCTGGGTGATGGGGACGGCAGTGGCAGGATGAAGAGTCCTCTGGACTTGATGACTGACCATGACCAAGACCATGACCGATGAGACAACGGCTGAGCTGCTTCAACCGTTTGCAGGTCATTCGCACGCAGGCCGTCAGATCGCTGGCCTTGGACTGGCCGTCGCCAGCGGACTGGTGCTGGCCCTGCCTGGCGCTGGCCTTGCCCAGGCCGCGCCCCGCTGCACCTTCCTCAATCCCATCGGCGGCAACGGCACGACACCGATCGTGGCCAAGTCGGTGAGTCGGGGCAAATTGATCGGCAAGTCGAACTGGAACACCGATTTCATCGTCGACAAGCCTTACACCAGCTACAAGTTCTTTTTCACCGCCAATTCATCCGACCCCGGCGCCAAGTATCCGGTGGAGGGCTTCATGAAATTCAGCGATGGCAGCTCACTGCAGGTGGTGAATGAAACCATGAATCCGCCCATGGGCACCGGCCGCATGTTCGGCCCGTTTCCCGCCGTTGCCGGCAAGCAGGCCAGCCAGATGAACTTCAAAGTGGGGGCCAGCAACGACCCGGGCGCCCTGGGATTCAGCTACCGCATCTCCGTCCAGGGCTGCCTCTGATTCAGGCTTGGGGCGCATAGCCTCAGGCCTGGAAGCTCACCCCTCCATGTTGCCAATCTCCAAACGTGCCTGCCGAATCAGGCGAGCCGCCTGTGCCCTGCTGGCGGTAGTGATCAGTGGCCTGGGGACCGAGGCCCTCGCGAGTGAATTCAGCCTGAGCAGCTCCGACCTGGAGGCCAACGGCAGCATTGGCATGAAGCATGTGTTCAACGGCTTCGGCTGCGAGGGGGAGAACATCTCCCCGGCCCTGAGCTGGAGCCAGCCGCCGCCCCAGACCCAGAGCTTCGCCCTGCTGGTGCACGATCCCGATGCCCCCACCGGGGGCAGTGGCTGGTGGCACTGGCTGATGGTGGACATCCCCGTCAGCAGCTCACGGCTGACAACCGGCGCGGGGCGCAGCAATGGTTCCGGCCTGCCGCCGGGTGCCCGCCAGATCCGCAGCGACTACGGAACCCCTGGCTGGGGCGGACCCTGCCCGCCGGTGGGCAACGCCCCCCACCGCTACACGTTCACCCTGCACGCGCTCAAAGTGAAGACCCTGGAGCTGCCCCCCGACCCCTCAGCCGCCCTGGTGGGCTTCATGGTGAACAGCCAGAGCCTGGGCAAGGCCTCCTTCACCTCCTTCTACGGCCGTTAGCCGAGGTACCAGGCCAGCACGGCCTGCAGCTGGCCGACGATGCCCTTGCCGGTGAGCCCTTCAGCCACGATGGCCGCGCTGAAGCCCAGCATCGCGACGCGACCGTTGAGCAGCTCCACTCCGGCCAGGGCGGTGGTGTTCCAGGGGCGGCTGGTGGTGAGCCCCTCGCCGAATCTCTCCACCGGCTCGTAGCGGAATTCGTTGCTGCTCATCAGATCCTTCGCATCGGTTGGTGCCCACAGGTGGAGGGCGAGCCAGGGTTCTGGCCCGGAGCAGCCTATTGGGGTTCAGCGCACGGGCTGCTGGCCTCAGCAGACCAGCAGCAGCAGCCGGTTTCCCTCCGGATCGTGCAGCCACGCTTCGGCACCGAACGATTCCAGCCGGGGTGCCTCCGGGGCCATGGCCCCCAGAGCCATGGCCTGCTCCACCCAGGCCTGCAGCTGCTGGAGACGATCCGCGGCTGAGCAGGAGCGTTGCAGGCAGAGGGCCAGGCGGCCGGAGCTGCGGGGCTGGGGTCGGCTGGAGGAAGGGGCATAGATCTCCAGCCGGCCACCACCGGGCCAGGCCAACCGCCAGTGCTGCGCCTGGAGCCCCTGCTCGGCGCGGGTGTCGAGCAGGGCGGCATAGAACCCAGCGAGACGATCGGGCTGATCGGCCGCCAGAACCAGGGTGGTGTGAGTCTGGGGCGTGGTCATGCCGGCTGTGCCGAACGGAGAAGCCACTCTGGACCGGTCGCGGCAGCATGGGCCGGTAGCGGCAGCGACGCGCCCATGGCCCCAACCCTGACCCGACGCCAGATCCTCGGCCTGGGTGGCCTGGCCCTGGGGGCTGCCGCCTTCGGCACCTGGCGGGAGCTGCAGGCAGCCCCGGCTGCAGCGGCCGCCACCGGCTTGAGGCTCCCCCCCCGTGGCGATCGGCGCCTGGTGCTGATCAGTGATCTCAATTCCAGCTACGGCTCCACCACCTACATCCCGGAGGTGGGACGAGGGATCGCCCTGATCCCCTCGATGCGCGCCGATCTGGTGGTCTGCGCCGGCGACATGGTGGCCGGGCAGAAGGCGAGCCTGAGCACCGCCCGGCTCAAGGCCATGTGGGCGGGCTTCGATCGCCAGGTGCTCAGGCCCCTGCGGCAGGCAGGGCTGCCCTTCCTGCCGGCGATGGGCAACCACGACGCCTCCAGCAGCCGGGTGGGCGGCCGCTATTCCTTCGAACGCGAGCGGCAGGAGGCCAGCCGCTTCTGGCGTGGCCAGCAGAGGAATCTGGGGCTGACCTTCGAAGACGCTTCCGGCTTTCCCTTCTTCTATTCAGTGCTCCAGGACGACTTGTTCCTGCTGGTGCTCGATGCCTCCTCAGCGCAGATTCCCGCGGAACAGCTGCGCTGGGCGGAGCGGAGCCTGGAGAGCGCTGCGGCCCGTGGGGCGCAGCGGCGGCTGGTGATGGGACACCTTCCCCTGCTGGGAGTGGCCCAGGGACGCGACACCGCCGGCAATGTGGTGGCCAGGGACCGGGAGCTGCGTCAGATCCTGGAGCGCGCCCAGGTGGAGGCCTACATCAGTGGCCATCAGCATGCCTATTACCCCGGGCGGGCCGGACAGCTCGACCTGATCCAGCTGGGGGCCCTCGGCAGCGGTCCGCGCCGGCTGCTTGGCCAGCGCACCGCTCCGTTCCAGACCCTGACCGTGCTCGATTACGACTGGAGCAGCGGCCGCCGCCGGGACAGCACCGTCAACATGCGCACGCTCCAGGCGGTGGATCCCCAGCGACTGCCGCCACGCCTGAGCGACAGGCGCGGGCGCGCTCAGACCCGGAGGTCCTCCGCTACAGGAGGTTGATGCGGTAGAGCACCTCCTCGAGGGCATCCGCGGCCAGCACCCCTGTCAGGCGCTGGGGATTCTCCGGGGTGCAGCAACTGGCCAGGGGCGCCAGCAGGGTGGAGGGCCGGGCATGGCAGAACTGCACCACGCTCAACCTCTCCTCAACGGAATCGGGGGGCGCCACCACCCGGTGCAGGCCGGCGGAGATCAGGCCGTTGCTGAGCCGCTCCAGCATCAGCCCGCTGTTGATGATCACCCGCCCCTCGGGCGGCAGTGCGGGCACCCAGCCGCCGTCCACCTCCACCTCCAGGCCGGCGCCGGTGGACCGGGGCAGAGCGGTGATCAGGTTGATGTCGCCGTGGGCGGCGGCCCAGAGGTGCCCGGGGCCGGGGGCAGCCGCCATGGGCGGGTAACGGATGGCGCGGCTGAGGGTGGGGGCTTCGCTGACCATCTCCTCGAAGAAGCTCTCGGCGGCGCCGAGGCCGAGGGCGACCACCCGCAGGAAGCGCCGCTGCAGATCGGCGAGAGCCCGATGAAAGCGCTGCAGCACATCACTGATGCCCGGCACCACCGCCTCCGGCAGCAGCGGGTCGGGATAGAGCAGGGGATAACGGCGGCGCAAGGGATGGGCGGCCGGGATCGGCGCCGCCCAGTTGAGCATCTCCTTCCAGTCGGCTCGCTCGCTGCCGGCGGCGGTTTCCACCAGCAACCCCGTGTAGCCGGTCTGCCCGGAGGCACCAACAGCCGTGAAGCGTCGCTTGGTGTCTCCATCGAGGGCGAAGAAGCGCTCCAGCATCCCGTAGGAGGTGTCGAGCAGATCGGTAGAGAGATCGCTGCTGGTGTAAACGAAACCGGTGGCCAGGCTGCGCCGCACCCCATCGACCACCGCCCGCCTGCTGCGCGCGTCACCCCGCTCGAAGGCCAGCAGGTCGACATCGAGGATGGTGGACTCCATCAGGGCAAGTTACGTGCCCTTCCCGGGCTCCTGCAGGAACAAGTCCGCGCCGGAGGCCAGCGCCGAGGCGGCCTCTCCTCGGCTGAAGGCCAGCCAGCGGAAGTCGCCGAGGGCAGCGGGATCCACCAGGCGCAGCAGGGCCTCACGCCGGGCCAGCAGCTCCGCCAGACCCTGGGGACCAACGCTCCGGTCGCCCTCGGTGGCGCCGCCCGCCGGCTGCTGCTGCAGCCCATGCAGCCGCTGGGCCAGACCAAGGGCCAGCAGGGCCTCCCCCTGGCGCGTCTGGCCGAGGACCTGCCAGCCGGCGGCGGCGGCGGCCTCCAGCACGCTCTCGAGGCAGAGGTGGGCGGTGAGATCCCACTCACCGGGCTGCAGCAGGGGATCGGAGCTGGCCTGCTGGGCGCGATAGGCCATCAGGGTGCCGTTGCTTCGCTGGGGGGCGTAGTAACGCCAGGCCTCGAGGGCGTAGTCGATCACCAGCAGCCGGCCCTGGGCCAGGGCAGCGCCACAGCCCGCCATCCAGGGGGCCAGCCCGGGATGGAGCTCGCTGCACCAGCCCTCAGGGCGCCGTTGATCGAGGGGCAGAAGTCCCAGGGGCTCCAGTCGCGCCCCATCCTCCGGCTCCAGGGGCTCGCCGGGCTCCAGCCGCAGGGTCCCCTGCTGGAGCGTCACCTGCTGTCGGCACCAGTGGGTCCCGCTGCGCTCGATCCGCTCCACCGACAGGGCATCGAGCACCTCGTGGGCCAGCACCACTCCCCTGAGCGGAGCTGCAGCCATCTCCGCAAAGCCGCTCCAGCGCACCGGCAGGGGGCAGCCCTGCAGGCGCTGCCGCTGGCGTACGGCCATGCCGGCGTTGGGCTCCACCAGCACCAGCTCCAGCCGCTCGGCCAGCTGGGGCCAGCCGGCCATCAGCGCCTCCGCCAGCTGGGCCGCCAGGCTGCCTTCGCCGGGGCCGGCCTCCACCAGGCTCAGGGGTCCGCTGGGAAGCTCCTGCAACCAGCGGGCGATCTGGGGGGCGAGCAGGGCGGCGAAATCAGGGCCGAGGGACGGGGCCGTGGCGAAATCACCCCGGGGGCCGATGCTGAGGCGGCCGGCGCCGTAGGCCCCATGCTCGGGGTCGTGCAGCACCCACTCCATGTAGGTGCGGAAGGGCACGCTGCCGCCGGCCTGGAGCAGACGCTGTTCCAGCCAGGCGGGCAGCGGCACGGGGGGGAGGCGGCTCGGAGAGAATGAAGAGCCACTGAAGCAGCCCCATGCCCCCTGGCGCCAGCTCTTTCCTTCGCACCCTGCTTGGCGTTCTGGCCGCAGCGGTGCTGCTGCTGGTGCCGCTGGGGGGGGCTGCGGGAGGGATGGCCCAGGCCGCCGACAATCCCTCACTCCTGCCCGATCACCCCACCCCCGTGATCGATCTGGCCCGGGCGCTCACCGATGGCCAGCGCTCGAGCCTCGAGCAGCAGCTCGACGAGTTCGAAGCCAGCAGCGGCTGGAAACTGCGGGTGCTCACCCAGTACGAGCGCACCCCCGGTCTGGCGGTGAAGGAGTTCTGGGGACTCGATGAGCGCAGCGTGCTGCTGGTGGCCGATCCCCGCGGCGGCAACCTGCTCAATTTCAACGTGGGCGATGCGCTCTTCGCCCTGATGCCACGCACCTTCTGGGTGGAGCTGCAGACCCGCTTCGGCAACCAGTACTACGTGCGTGACCACGGCGAGGACGGCGCGATCGTGGATGCACTCACGGCAGTGGAAACCTGCCTGGACAGGGGTGGCTGCCAGGTGGTGCCCGGTCTGCCCCAGGAGCAGTGGTTGCTCACCTTCTGCACCTCGGCGCTGGGGGGCCTGATCGTCGGCTTTGCCGGCTATCCCCGCAAACAGGGCGAAGTGGTGGCCTGGAGCTGGGTGCTGCTGCTCTCACCGCTGTGGGTGATGCTCTTCGTGATCTTCGGTCTGGGGCCGGTGGTGACCCGCACCTCGGATTGGCTGCCGGTGCTGCGCAACGGACTGGGATTCCTGGGCAGCGCCGTGGCGGCCTACCTCATCGCCCAGAAAACCGTGGGTCAACCCACCGCTGGAGAAAGTTCCGGCGGTGGCGAGTGAGAGCCAGCCCCCAGGCCTTCAGCGCTCGTCGCCGATCTGCTGGAGGGCACAGCTGAGGCTGTCGTCGTTGCAGGCTGGCTTCACCGGGGGAGCAGCCTGGGCCAGATCGGTGCGGACATTGTCGATCGCCCGCAGGCTGGCCAGGTTGGCCTCGTAGAAGGCCCTGAGCTGGGTGTAGCGCTTGACGGGCTGGCCGTAGAAGCTGCGGCCGGCGAGGGTGGGGAAGGAGGCCCATTCCGGCGCCAGCTTGGCCGCCAGCTGGGGGGTGAAAACGCCGCGATCAGCCAGCGCCAATGCTCCCCGGCGCTGGATCAGGAAGATCGCCGCCTGGTCCTGAACATGGGGGCCGAAGCCTCTGATGCCCAGAGCCCGGGTGGCCATCGACCAGGTGAAGGGCATGAACTGGTAGGCACCGGCGGCGGCACTGGCATAGCGGGCGGTGCGGTTGACCCGATCCGGATGGCGATCCAGGGAGGCCATCAGGCTGCCGCCAAACATGATCCGGTAGCCCAGATCTTCGCCATTGGCCCAGGTGCCTTCCGCGAAGCGGATGGTGTTGAGCAGCGCTCGGCGCTCCGGGGTGATCGCGAAGATCGTGCGCAGCCCCGGCTGATCTCCGGGCCTGGCGATCGCCATGGAACGGGGCTGGCTGGCCGGCGCAGCTCCCTGCAGTCGGATCTCCTCCCAGGCCGTGGCATGGGCGGGGGCGGTCAAGGCCAGAGCCAGCGCCGGCAGGCACAGTCGACGGAAGCAGGAAGCGGGAGAGATCAAGACAGGCAAGGGGTGAGAGGACGAAACATGGTCACGGTCAGACCTGGGTTGATCCCGTGTGGAATCGGCCTGGGACATCGCTGCCCTGCTGGAGGAGCGAAATGGGAGAAAGTTCAGGAAGGCTCTGTACTGCTGAGCGAAGCAAGAACTGTCTGAATGAAAAAAGACTGGTGTTGTGGATCAGCAACCCTGATGGGTGCACTCAGCTTTAGTGATCACTGGGCAACTCAGAAGAAACCGTCGAAGCGATGGAAGAGTACATCTCGGCGGGGTTGGGTTGAGCAGCAATTTGTCGAACGAGCCTTACCGCCGGGATCGCATCAGTGACGGTCGAACAACCGTCCACCAGCTATCAGAATTGCCAGCAAGGTTCACATCACTGTTGAGCACAGGGTTTGTTGATGCGAAATCATTCGACATCCTGACGATCAGTTCTGCTGATTGCGCCATCGGCGGCAGTAGCGACCGACACCAGATCGCTTGCGCTGCAATGCTCCCCAGCAATTTCAGCTGTTCGCCAGAGCCTGCTGCTCCAGCCAGCAGGCGGCCGTCTCAGCGCCATCGCGCGCCAGGGGACCAGCGGACGCGGGGTGCAACGGTTGATCCAGTTGCCAGTCGCCCTCCCGCAGCTGTTGCTGACTGAGCAGGCGGTGGCGGCCATGGCCTCGCAGGCCTTCCTCCAGCACCGGGGCTTCCGCAAAGCCCTCCCGGTGCACCAGATGAATGCCCACGTCGTGGGCCAGGGCCTCACAGAAGCTGCTGTAGCCGGGCTTGGTGATCAACCGCTCCACCAGGGGCATGAACTCCAGCAGGCGCAGACCCTGCGGGAGCAGCCGCACGTTGGCCGCCCCTGCGGCCGAGGGATCCGTGCTCACGAAGACATGATCCGGCCAGCGGTGGAAGGGTTCCTCCCCCAGCTGGAATCCCAGCCCACCGAAACTCACCAGCACGCAGCGTGCCCGCTCGGGAAGGTCAAGCCGTTGACGCAGAGCCTCCGCCCGCTCGCGCAGCGGCGCCACCGTGAGGCCGATGCGCAGCTCAGGCAGCCCCCAGGGCATCGCCATGGAGAAGGGAGCATGGATCAGTCCCTGGCCCCGGCGGTAGAGCTGGTAGCAACGCTCGGCCCAGGCGGGAAAGGGACCACCCATCGGTGCATAGATGGCATCCCAGCCGAAATTGCCGACCCAGATCAGGGGCCACCCCCCGGCCTCGGCCAGCCGCGCCGCGGCGGGAGGCACATCACCCAGCAGCAGCACCGGTACGCCCTGGGCCTTGAGCCAGCGGGCCTCTGCGGCGATCTGCTCGGGCAGGCGGCGCTCAAGATCGTCGAGGGCCAGCAGGGTGGCGGCGGGGTCAGCCCCGAGCGCATCGGCCTGCACCACACCCACATCCCAGGCGCAGGGGCGCCGCTCGAAAGGAACCCCACCAAAAACGGTGCGTAAAAAGGACTCGGGCAATGACGTGGAGAGCACCAGCCGCCAGGAGGGCTGCCGTTGCGCCAGGGCCAGCAGGATCGCGCCACTGCGGGAGCCGTGGCCGTAGCCGTGGCCGCTGATGGCGGCATAGATCAGCACCGCAGCGCCTCAGAGTGACCAGCAACAGGCTGCTGCCCCGCGACGGGCTGGTCGTGCAGCCGTTGTTCGTAGAGCAACCGACCCTCGGTGTCGTACCAGCGGTGGCTGGCATGGCGGAGCTGGCCGGCCTCCAGCTCCACCCAGGCCAGATGACGCAGCTGCCGCCCCGTGCCGTCCACCGCATGGCGGGGCACGTAGGCGGCATTGAGGTAGGCGGTGCCGCGACGATCGATCAGAAAGCTGCGCCGCTCCCCCCGCCCGCGCTTGAGGGCATGGTGCATGTGGCCGAACACCACCAGGGGCAGCGGCCGGTGCGGGCGGATCTGCTCGATCGCCATCGCCAGGTCCTGATCGCCCCAGTCGCAGGCGGGCGACTTCCAGTCGCGGCCACAGGGGTCGCTGGCCAGGCTGCCGAGGCCGCTGGGCCCGCAATGGGCCAGCACCACCAGGGGCAGATCCGGATCCGCCGCCAGAGCTGCCGCGGCGATCCGCCCGGCCGACTCGGCCAACTCCACCGGCCCCCAAAGGGCCTGGATCGGCTTGGAGAGGTGATAACCGCCGCCGGCACTGCCCGGGCGGGCCCCCACCACGGCCAGGCCGGGTGGCGCCAGGTGACGCACGGCCCAGGCGCAGTGGCGCTCCCCGAGCAGGTCGATCTGGCGCTGCAGCCTGCGGCCGCTGTGGTCCTTGCCGGTGTCGTGGTTGCCGAGGATGCAGGCCACGGGAAGTTCGAGGTTGGCCAGGCTGGCGGCGATGCGCTCCTGGCCGTCGCTGAGGTCGCCCACCACCAGCAGCGCATCAGGGGAGAGGCGAGCCAACAGGGCCACGTCACGCCGGTCCCATTGCCCGTGCAGATCCCCGGCAATGGCAAGACGCATATGGGCCGTGGCGACTCCCTAGGCTGGGGTCATCCTGCCCCAGTTGAGGTCGAGGTTGGTTTTTGCGGCCCTCACAGCCCCAGCCGTCCCCCACGACCTGCCGGCCGCGATCGACAAGCTGCGTCAGGCCCGCAAGGCCGTGATCCTGGCGCACTATTACCAAAGTCCCGAGATCCAGGACGTGGCCGATTTCATCGGCGACTCGCTCGAGCTCTCCCGCCAGGCCGCCGGCACTGACGCCGAGGTGATCGTCTTCTGCGGGGTCCACTTCATGGCGGAGACCGCCAAGATCCTCAGCCCTGACAAAACGGTTCTGCTGCCTGATCTGGAGGCGGGCTGCTCCCTGGCCGATGCCTGCCCCGCCGACGCCTTCGCCGCCTTTCGCGCCGAGCACCCCGACCACCTGGTGGTGAGCTACATCAACTGTTCAGCTGCGGTGAAGGCCCAGAGCGACCTGATCTGCACCAGCAGCAACGCGGTGCGGCTGGTGCAGCAGCTGCCGGCCGATCGGCCGATCCTGTTCGCGCCGGATCAGAACCTGGGCCGCTGGGTGGCCCGCGAGAGCGGCCGCGACCTCACCCTCTGGCCGGGGGGCTGCATCGTGCATGAAACCTTCAGTGAGCAGGCTCTGCTGCGGCTGAAGCTGGAGCACCCGCAGGCGGAAGTGATCGCCCACCCGGAGTGCCTGCCCAATCTGCTGGATCTGGCCGACTTCATCGGCTCCACCAGCCAGCTGCTCCGGCGCGCCGGCACCAGCGAAGCGAGCACGTTCCTGGTGCTCACCGAGCCGGGCATCCTGCACCAGATGCGTCAGCGGCTGCCGCAGAAAACGTTCCTGGAGGTGCCGGGTCAGGACGGCTGCAGCTGCAATGCCTGCCCCTACATGCGCCTGAACACCCTGGAGAAGCTCTGGCAGTGCCTGGAGCGGATGGAGCCGGCCATCGAGCTCAATGAAGTGATCCGCCTGAAGGCCCTGGCACCGATCCAGCGGATGCTGGAGCTGAGCGCCTGAGGCTTGCCGGCTCAGTAGCTGTAGTTGGCCACGAACAGCGATGCCGCGTCGTCGGAAGGCTGGGATCCGGCCACGTACAGCCCCCGGGCCGCATCGCCATTGGCCGTGGCCCTCGCCAACAGGGCCGCCTGACCGGCCGCCGTGTCGCTGCCGCCCCAGTGGCTGAGGCAGGAATGCTGAAGGGCGCGGCCGTAGGAGAAGCCGAGATGCCAGGGCGAGCCAGGCACCTGATTGATGGCGTTGAGGTACACGCTGGCGTCCTCCTCGCCCAGGCCACCGGAGAGAAAGAGGATCGCCGGCACGGCAGCCGGCACCGAGCGCCGCAGGGTGCGAACCGTGAACTCGGCCACCTGCTCGGGGCTGGGCCGCTGGGGGCAGCTGGCGCCGGGCAGGGTCATCGAGGGCTTGAGCAGGCTGCCTTCCAGGAACACCCCGTTGAGACCGAGAACCTCATAAACCGTGCGCAGCACCCATTCCTGCACCGCAGCGGTGGTGAGGATGTCGTGGTCGCCGTCCATCAGGATCTCGGGCTCCACGATCGGCACCAGCCCCTCCTCCTGCACGGTGCGGGCGTAGCGGGCCAGTCCCCAGGCGTTCTCACGCACGCAGAGCTCCGACGGCGAGCCATCTGCGCTGATGCGCAAGACCGCCCGCCACTTGGCAAAACGGGCGCCGCGCGCGTAGTAGCGGGCAGCCCGCTCCTGCAGTCCCTTGAGCCCGGTGCACCAGCTCTCGCCGGGCAAGCCGCCGGGGAGGGGCTCCACCCCCTGATCCACCTTGATGCCCACCACCAGGCCCTGGTCCCGGAAGCGCTCGAGAATCGATCCAGCCGCCAGACCACCCACTGCAGCGGCTTGCTGAAAGAGGGTTTCCTCGTAGAGGATCACCCCACTGATCGACGCTCCCAGCCCCGGGGCGGTGGCCAGCAGGGTGCGGTAGGCGCGACGGTGTTCCTCACTGTTCTCCAGGGTGATCGCCGCGAAGCGCTTGCCGATCGTGCCGGTGGATTCATCCGCGGCCAGCAGGCCGCTGCCGGGGCGGGCAAGGGCGGCGGCGGTGGCCTCCAGCTCGTCGCGATGGGTGTCGAGCGCCATGGAATCCTGCAGAGCCTGCTCCATGGCTAGGGGAGCGATCTGCCGCCGTCAACGCGCAGGGGCCGCCAGGATGCATCGATCCCCATCCCGGCGGCAGCGCGGCCACCGGAGTGCGCCATGGCGTTGCCGGCCGGCGGCCTGATTCAGCTCACCCCCCAGGGGCTCTACTGCCCGGCGGCCGGCGCGTGGATCGATCCCTGGCGGCCGGTGGCCAAGGCCCTGATCACCCACGCCCACGCAGACCATGCCCGATCGGGATGCGGCGCCTACTGGGCGGTGGGCAGCGGCGAGGCGGTGCTGCGCCAGAGGCTGGGAGCCGGCATCACCCTCACGGCGGTGGACTACGGCACGGAGCTGAGGATCGGAGAGGCCGTGGTGTCGTTCCACTCCGCCGGACATGTGCTGGGTTCTGCTCAGGTGCGGATCACGGCTGGCGGGGAAACCTGGCTGATCAGCGGCGACTACAAACGAGATGCCGACCCCAGTTGCGCCCCGTTCGAGCCGGTGGGGGCCGATGTGCTGATCACCGAGGCCACATTCGGGCTGCCGGTGTACCGCTGGAGGCCGGGTCGGGAGGTGGCGGCCGACATCCTGCAGTGGTGGCAGAGTGCACCGGAGCGACCGTCGTTGCTGTTCGCCTATGCCTTCGGCAAGGCCCAGCGGCTGCTGGCGGAACTGGCGGCCCTCGGGGTGGAGGAGGAGGTGCTCCTGCATGGGGCCGTGCAGACCCTGATGCCCGCCTACAGGCAGCAGGGGATCGTCATGGTGCCCACCCGCCCGGTGAGTGAGCTGCCGCGCAGCGAAGCGTTGGCGGGCCGCCTGGTGATCGCCCCCCCCTCGGCCCACCGCTCGGCGTGGATGAAGCGCTTCAAGAATCCGCAGACCGCCTTCGTGAGCGGCTGGATGGCCGTTCGCGGCGCCCGGAGGCGACGCGGCTTCGAACGTGGCTTCACACTCAGTGACCACGCCGACTGGGACGGCCTGCTGCACACAGTCAGGCAATCCGCGGCTCGCCAGGTGTACGTGACCCACGGCAACAGCGATGGCCTGGCGCGTTACCTGCGGGAGGTGGAAGGCCTCAGCGCTGCACCCCTGGGGCGGGCGTTCGAGGGAGAGCGCAATGATGAAGGAGACAGCCAGGAACCCCTGCCACCTTGAGCAGGCTGGGCCGACCAGCTGATAGATCGCCAAGGATGCCTGGGAGTGCCATTGAGATGGCCACAACCAACCATGCGCACGCTGAACACGTTGCAGCCGAACAGACAACTGGCTTATGGAAACCCGGCTTATGGACAACTGACTGCTGTTCGGCACGCAGAAACCTGAGGCAACATCAGGCAGGTGACGCTGCTGGGCAACAGCCAGGTCATGTGATGATCATTGTCTCAATCCGATAACAGCCTGGGCACTCCTGCCCCTGACTGTCTATCTCTGGAACTGATGCTTTTGTCGTGATGGTTGCTCAATCCGTCGATGCAGTCCCCTCGAAAATCTGCCGGCAGGGGCTGGCTGCAGCCGCCTGGCTCTCCCCCCTCTTGGCCACGGCCGTGCTGATGATTTCAGCTGCGAAGGCCAGCGAGCCGTGGAGCCAGACCAGCCACAACGTCTCAGCCAACTTGATCAGCCAGGCGGTGCAGGCTGTTGGATCGCCTTACAACACGGCCATGCGGCTTGGTTTTGCAGCCTCGAAGCGCAGCGACTACACGGCAGCAACCAGCCACTTCCGCGAAGCCCTGCTCTACGTGCCAGACGATCGAGAGGCCACAATCGCCTACTGGAACGCACGACGTGCCTTGCATGCCAAGCTTTCCCCGAACGATCGCACGCCCCCTGAAAGTGCCTACGACAAAGACATGCGTCTGGGTTATGACGAAACCCATGCCCGGGATTACCAGTCGGCCCTGATCAACTTCAAAAGGGCCCTGCAGCAACGGCCAGGGGACTACTTCGCCACCCAGGCCGTGCGTAACGTCAGCGCCTATATCGGCGGCGAGAAGGGAGTGGCCCTTCCTCAGATCGAGCAGGCCTCTTTGAGTGGGGCAGCCGTGGGCTATGCCGGGGAATCCTCCTATGACCGCTACATGCGCCTGGGCTATGCAGCAGCCAAGGAGAAGGAACCCAGCCTGGCGATCGACTATTTCCGGAGCGCCCTCTACGAGCGACCCAACGACCGGATGGCGACGATCGCCTTCTGGAACCAGAAACATGCCCTGATCGAGAGCACATCCGGCCGGCCTGCGTCAATCAACGCCATCAGCTATGACCGCATGATGCGCCTGGGCTATGACGCCAACGAGCGCCATCACTTCGCCGAGGCCCTGAACTACTTCCAGGCGGCCCTTCAGGCCAGGCCTGGAGATCCTTACGCCACCCAGGCGGTGCGTAACGTCCGCACCTACATGAATAGCCAGGGCTCCTGAAAGGGCGGGCTGGGGTTGTTCTGCGCCCTACAGAGTTCAAAGGACAACCCTCACTCGAAATTCCCGATCCGGATGGCGCCCAGGCAGCTTCGCTGCTGATGAACGCCTGATCAGCGGGCAGGACGTCGTCATTGCTGCCTGCGATGGCTAGAAGCTGCGAGCATTAGTCCAAGTGAACTACCAAATGGACTAGCGATGCAAGGGTCGAGGCAGACCACAACAACATGAACCCAATCATGGCCATATCACAAGAAACTCAAGAGATCACCGGGGAAACCCATGCCTACCAGCCCCGATTTAGCAGCAACCATCGCATACTACAAGATGCTGATGATGATCTTACTTCAATGGATCGCTGCTTGACAGCAAGCCGGCGAACCCAGAAGGGTCTTTAGAAACCATTCACCCAATCAACACCAGCGTCCCGGAAAGTCAGTCCCGTGCAACAAGCAGGGCCTTCAGCCGTCGACCCTGGGAATGGGCACCTTATACGGGATGTGAAGCCATGATTGGCATTGCAAACAATTCTAGCTAACAAGAAGATAGGCCTAGGTTGCCTGCCATCCATGGAGACGCCCGACATGCATATCCAAGTCAATACAGACAAGAACATCAGCGGTGCCGAAGCACTGGCTCAAAGCGTTGAGGAAACTCTCAAACACGTTCTGGCACGCTTCTCCGATCACATCACCAGGCTGGAAGTACACCTCAGTGACGAAAACAGCACGTCGAAGTCAGGCGTCGTGGATAAGCGATGCTTGCTTGAGGCGAGGCTGGCGGGACGCGAACCGACTTCGGTCAGCGACCTGGCCCTCACAGTTGACCAAGCCGTCAATAGTGCTGCTCATAAAATGGTGAGCCTGCTGGACAGCGAACTGGGAAAACTCAGCAAGCACTGACATGAACGAAAGGATCCGCAAGCGTCGCGGGGATCCTCTCAGATCGGACAGGTTCCATTAGGCCGCCGTGGATCCTCCAAGCCTGTGATCTTCTGGCAAGGCATGGCCAGGCCAGCCACGAAGCCAGGCTCACAACCACAACTGCTGAAGTTGCGGATGGCCACATGGCCTGGAGTCAAAGCCCAAACCACATCCTGATCCGGGCTGCAGCAATCATGACAGCAGGAGAGGAGAAAGGAGGGATAGTTGCAGTGACTTCCCGCCTGCTCAGGTGCCAGACAGGACTCAATCATCCTCCAGAGCGCATCAGAAAAAGGCCTTCCCTGCGGAGCAGAAATCACCGGGGGAGTCCAAGCCGAAAGAAGGGCCAAGGCTGCCCCCAGAACAACCGGCAACAGTGCGCCAAACCGCCTGCATGGGGAGACCATGAAACCGATCTTCAACGGGTGAATGGTCGGCTTGCTTCTGTGAGGGGCGCTCGGGTCGACCAAAGGACTCAGGTCTTCAGCCTTGATGTTCCGATCAGCTCACAGAAAAGGCAGGCTGGAGACTTGAAGCCGTGCGTCACAAAAAAAATGACTAGAACTCGGTGAAAGCAGTGGTGGCAGGGAAACCCCCAACCCCCGGCCGAAGACTGTGAGCAGCGGCGCAAGGCACCCGTGGCACCCTGAGGCCGCCTGCCTGTGTTCTGATCCCGCTCTGCAGACGACGTGTCCGAAGGCTCCCGTTCTCCCCTGTCCCTGGCTCCGCTCGCTCGAGGCCGGGCCAACCGCCGAGCTGCTGGCCTGGGCCGCGGCGATCGAAACCAGCGACGCCACCACCCTGGAGAAGGCCCGCCAGTTCGCCACCCGCCTCGGCGCCCACTGGCAGCCTGACGGGCTCACCACGATCGGCTTCTGGACTCCGGAGCTCGCCGGGGACGTGATTCAGCCGCGCAACATCCTGCTGGAGGTGTTCACGCCGCTGGAGTCGATCGATCCCAGGAGCCCTGAGCAGATGGTGCGCTTCCATCGCCAGGCGGTGCAGCTCGAGAAGCAGGGCGACTACCGCTGGGGAGTGGTGAGCGGCCTGCGGGCCGGCGACGCCAACACGATCGGCTCGCTCTACTGGCTGCGCTACCTCTCCCCCGACACCAACGCCGTGCGCGTGGTGGGTGATCCCCTGGCGGCGTCCTATCCGTTCGGGGTCTACGCGCCTGCCGAGGTCTACGACCTCGAGGGGCTGCAGCAGCGCCGAGCCGACCGGTCGTACTACGAGGCGATGGCCGAGGAGCTGGCAGCCCTGCCGCTCGAGGACCATGGCGGCGCCCCGTCGGTGTACGGGATCCCTGCGCCAGGCAACATCCTCCAGCTGCATGTGCGCACAGCCTCCCCGAACGGCTACATCTCCGGACTCACCGCCCTGTTCCGGGAGCTGGCCCGCAAAGTTCGTGCCGGCATGCCCCTGACCCCGGCTGAGACCAATCTGGTGGGGTACGACGCCGTGCAGCTGCTGCCCATCGAGCCCAGCGTGGAGGCCCGTGCAGGCGCCGGTGACGACGAAGAAGCCTTCAGCCTGAGGGCCGACGACGAGAGCAGCCTGGATCCCGAAACCGAGGTGATTCTGAGCACGCCGGGGAGAGTACGGGTGAGGCTGCGCCGCCCTGAGATGCAGAACTGGGGCTACGACGTGGTGATCTTCGGCAGTGCCGCCACCAATCCAGCACTGCTGGAAACCCTGCGACCCGATGAACTGGTGGAGTTCATCACCGAGTTGCACACCTTCCCCAGCGGGCCAATCCGCCTGATCTACGACCTTGTCTACGGCCACGCCGACAATCAGGCGATCGACCTTCTCAACGGGCGCTACCTCAAGGGGCCGAACATGTATGGCCAGGATGTCAACCACCAGAACCCGGTGGTGCGGGCGATTCTGCTGGAGATGCAGCGGCGCAAGGTGAACACCGGCGCCGATGGCATCCGCATCGATGGCGGCCAGGACTTCAAGTACTTCAATCCGCTCAGCGAGCGGGTGGAGTACGACGATCCCTATCTGATGGCCATGGGTGATCTGGTGCAGGAGATCGGCCCTGCCCGCTGGCGCCCCTTTGTGATCTATGAGGACGGCCGCCCCTGGCCGTCGGAGGGCTGGGAAGAGATCTCCACGTACCGCGATCTGGTGGAGCTGCGCAGCGAGGCCTACCAGTGGGGACCGCTGATCTTCGCCCACAACACCCCGGCGCTGCAAGGGTTCTGGGCGCGCAAGTGGCGGCGGGTGTGCGAAAAGATGCAGTTCGGCTCCCGCTGGGTCACCGGCTGCGGCAACCACGACACCCTGCGTCGTGGCACCCAGGTGTTGGTTTCGGAGGGGATCAACCCGCGCCTGGGCAGCACCCTGCCGGAGGTACTGGCCAATGCTTACGACAACCCTGCAATCGGTGCCCTCACCTACGGCTTCGCGCCGGGGTTGCCGATGGACTTCATCCACTGCCTGATGCGAGCACCCTGGGGGTTCTTCCGCAACACCGATGACCGCTATGGCGTGAAGGTGGTGGCGGAGGAGGCCCCGGGATTTCTCGATTGGCAGTTCAGCCCCGAGCAGTACCGCGATCCAGGTCTGTTTCAGGCGATCAAGCAGCTGGGGTTCAAGGAGTTCGAGACGCTGCGCCGGTTCCTCGCTGCCCTTGGTGAAGCGATCGAGGCCACCGATTACGACCTCGAACGCATGGTGGCGGCCTGCCAGAGCGTTGTGCCTATCGAGGCCGGCGGCGATGCCCCCGTGGTGGACGTGGCCTGGCTGAAGGCCTTTGCCCGCCGCTTCATGGAGGACATGCACGAAGCCTGCAACATCTGGCGGCACGTCGATCGGGTGGAACCCGAGCAGGCCGACTACAATCTCGCCCTGCGTCAGTTCCGCCGAGCCCGGCCCTGGCTGAGCGAGAACCTGGCAGGTGGCGACGACCGGCTGGATCTGCTCACCACCCCCACCACCACGATCTTCTATGGATGGCGGCGGGCTGGCGGCGAAGGTGCGGCGGTGGCACTGGTCGCCCACATGGGCGGGGAGCCGATGGCCATCCGCCTGCCGGAGTTGTTCCCGGATCAGACAGCACGCTGGTCGCTGCGGCTGGGCTCCCCTGGGCTGAAGATTTCAGACGCCCAGCTGGCCGGAGCGTCGATCCCCCTGGAAGACAGCCAGGCCCTGCTCCTGGAGCCCCTGGAAGCCACACGCGTGCCGTGAAAACAACCTGCAGGGCTATGGATCTGAGCCCATCCGCACCAATCCCAACCCGCCTCAGGGACCAACGCCAAGATGCTCTTGATGGGCGATGGACCCGCCACGCAAGCCTCTGACTCCATCAATGCATCAGTGATCCAGAAGCCCATGAAACGAGTTGTCCTGAGCCAAGGAATCAGCTGTCAGGCCAACTGTCACAACGTTCGGCATTCGTGTGAACCTTCACTTGCTGAAGCATGGCCATGAGATTCGAACCGTCCAAGACCTGCTGGGGCACAGTGACGTGACGACCACGATGATCTGAACCCGTATCCTGAATCGTGGCCCCTGTGGGGTGATGAGCCCAGTCGACCTTCGGTAACGCAGCGAACATCTACTTTTCGGACCCGCCTAAGTTCTCTTCAACGAAGGCAAAGGCCAGAAAGGGCCTTATGCTGGCAAGGATTTCAGCCAATGGCATCCAGATATCAGAGATCTTAAACGGCAACTGGGAGCGAGAGAGAGGTGGATACCGGACCCACCTAAATGCTGTTCGAAGGATTTGTCGTCCTCGATGGGAGCCGCCAAGGCAGCGTTGCAGGGTCGTAGCCAGGAGGCTACAGTAGGTAGATGGTTGAAGTCCGCCAGACAGAGCGGTTCGTCCGATGGTTTGCGGGTCTCCGTGATCTGAGAGCCCGGGCGAAGGTTCTGGCCAGGATCGAGCGCCTCATCGGCGGCAATCCTGGTGACGTCAAGCCCGTTGGGGCCGGCGTGTCGGAGTTGCGGATCAACTACGGCCCTGGGTACAGGGTCTACTACCTGCAGAGGGGAACTGCCTTGATCATCCTTTTGGCTGGCGGAGACAAGAGCTCACAAGCCAAGGACATTGATGAGGCCCTTCTGCTGGCGGCCAACCTAACGGAGGAGACCTGATGAAAACCACGACGACTCCCTACGACGTTGCCGAGCATCTCCGCACACCGGAGGAGATGGCGGCCTATCTAGAAGCCTGTATCGAGGAGTCGGATGGTGATTCTGCCTTCATTGCCAAGGCCTTGGGCGACATCGCGCGGGCCCAGGGGATGACAAAGGTGGCCAGAGAATCAGGACTTTCGAGGGAGAGCCTCTACAAGGCCTTGTCTGGAGAGCGCAGCCCGAGCTTTAGCACCATCCTCAAGGTCGTCTCAGCACTTGGACTGAAGTTGAGCGCCAGTGTGAGAAGTGAAGCGGAGGTGTCTTGAGCTTTGCAGAGGAGGCGTAAGGCCGGAGACGCTGCCTGTGGAGATGCGACACCTTCGAACAAGCCCCAGGAGTGGGCAGGCCGTCGTTGAGTCGACTTCGATAGCGATAGCTCCCTGCCTGCCACTCAGGGGCAGCGTTAGGCAGCTCAGTGGATTGAGTTAAACTGCATAGCGATCTGGAGTCTTGCAGTTAATGGACGAAGCAGTAATGCACTCCCTGATGGTGGACTTGCATTGTGATGGGGAGCGTCAAGGTCCGGGCGGCAAGGAGCAGACCTCACTTGCGTTGAAGTTGTCTGGCATCGATCCGGAATCAAATGTTGAGGTTGCCGATATCGGCTGCGGAACTGGCGCGTCTACACTGGTATTGGCAGATAAACTTCCGAAGGCACGGATCACGGCAGTCGATCTGTTCCCAGAATTCTTGAAAGTCCTCGAGGATGGTGCACGCGAAGCAGCTTGTTCTGACCGCGTACTACCCACGGAAGGGTCAATGGAAGCACTTCCGTTCGCAGATGAATCTTTGGATCTCATCTGGTCTGAAGGCGCTGTTTACAACATGGGCTTTGCTAAGGGCGTCGAATCGTGGCGCCGATTTCTGCGGCCTGGTGGTGTCCTCGCAGTTTCCGAGATCACTTGGCTTCATCCTAATCCACCGGATGACATCAAGCAGTTCTGGGAAACGGAATATCCTGAAATAGCCACGGCCTCTAAAAAGATCACGATTCTTGAAGGTATTGGCTATGACCTTCTGGGATACCTCGTTCTTCCACCGGAGTGCTGGATCGAAAATTATTATCGACCTACGGAAGCAAGGATTAGTGATTTCTTGCGACGCAATGCCGGGAAGCCGGAAGCCGACGAGTTGGTCGAAATGGAGCGTCAAGAAGCATCCATGTACGAACGGTACCGAGCCATTTACAGCTACGGCTTCTATGTGGCACGCAGAAGGTAAGCGCCATGCAACATTGGCCTAACACAGCCATGCACCTGACCCGCCACCGCAAAGCTACTGCGCCCACTTTGGGCATTCACCCATGGCTCTCTGCGGCCAGGTGATGGCAAGCGTTAGGCCATATCTGGGCCATCAACTGGCGCCCGGTTCTGGTGGAGTTGGTCATCGATGGAGAGTCTGATGGTCATGGCATGACCCTTATCGACTTGTCTGCGAAATCGGGGCAACCCCCGATCATCCGGCATTGGTGCTTCTGGCCGCATCCAGATTGATCGTCAGGGTGCTGGATTCAAGCGGGAGGCTGGTTCTGATGTCTGGTCAGTCGGGCCCGCAGGCCCGCTGGCTGCGCTGCAGCAGAGCCGCCTCCACCGTCAGGCCCGGGCCGAAGCCCAGGGCCAGGCATGGTCCGTCGCAAGCTCTGCTGCGCAGACGCTCGAGGATGAACAGGATCGTGGCCGACGACATGTTGCCGAACTGACGCAACACGGCGGTGGACACGTCGATCCGGGCGGGATCGAGGGCTGCGCTCTCCAGCACCGCCGCCAGGATGCGCGGCCCGCCCGGGTGCACGGCCCACTGGCCGATGTCCTCCAACCCCACCCCCTGGTCTTCCAGCCATCGGTCGAGCCAGGGGCGCAGCTGGGCGGCGATCAGGCTGGGCACTTTGGTGGAAAGGGCCATGGCGAAGCCGTGGTCTTCGATGATCCAGCCCATCAACGCCGCACTGTCGGGGAGCACCGTGGAGCTCGAGGCGATCAGCTGCAGCGTCCCCGCTGCGGACGGCTCGCCGCCCACGGCCACCACCGCGCCGGCACCGTCGGCGAACAGGGCATTGGCCACGATGTGCTCGGGATTCCAGCCTTCCTGCAGGTGCAGGCTGCACACTTCCACCGCACAGAGCAGCACGCAGGCCCTGGGATCAGCCTCCACAAAGGCCCGGGCCACCCGCAGGCCGTTGAGCGCCCCATGGCAGCCCATGAAGCCCACGTGGGTGCGAGCCACACCGCTGGAGAGGGGGAGGCTGGCCATCAGCGCCAGATCAAATCCCGGCGCGGCGAAGCCCGTGCACGACACGGTGATGAGATGGGTGATCGCCGTCCCGTCCACGCCGGCATCCGCCAGGGCCAGGCGGGAGGCCCGCAGGGCCAGATCCAGGGCCGCCGGCTGGTAGCGCCGCATCCGCTCGGCGGTGGAGGGATTGGCAGAGGTGGCCACAGGGACGCAGTGGCGATGCTCCACCCCGGAGCGTTGGTAGATCCGCTCCAGCAGGCGTTGCTGACGCGGACTGGCCGTGTCCATCTGAGGCGCCAGGGCCAGGGCCTGGCACTGGCTGATGCGTTGCGTCGGAACGGCGGTGCCGATGCCGAGCAGGGACAGGGGCATGGGGAGGGTCAGTTGATCGGGCTGGGCAGGGCGGGGCGTTGCAGGACCTCAATCATGGAGCTGGTCAGAGCGGGCAGCCGCGCCGCGCCCCGGTGCAGGCTGCGGGTGGCCCACGGATGCCGCAGCAGCAGCGCCAACCCGCGGCAGAAGCCCTGCCGGCGCTCCACCCACTGCTGATGACGGCGCCGCCAGTCCGCCTCGATCACCCCATCCCAGTGCCTCAGACCACGGGTCACCAGGGGCAGAGCAGCCAGGGCTGAGGTGAGGGCCCAGCCCATGCCTTCACCGGTGAACGGCTCCACGTATCCGGCGGCATCCCCGAGCAGCAGCAGGCGATGGCCCGCCAGCGGGCGCGTTCTGCGGCTCAGGGGTGGGGTGAGCTGCCAGGAGCCCTCCGGCAGCTCCGGCAGCGGCGGGAAGCCGGCTTCCATCAGCAGCTGCTGGCAGGCCGGGCCCGCTCCACCGCTGGCGCGCAGCTGGTCTCGATCCAGGGCGCAGGCCAGGTTGATCTCGCCGCTCTCGACCCGCACCAGCCCCACATAGCCCCCACGCCCCACGGCCATCTGCAGGACTCCAGGCGGCACCGCGGCGGCCTCCGCGGGCAGCACACAGCCGGCTCCCACCCGGCTGCCGGATTCGATCTGCGTGTGGAGGCCGGGTTCGTCGTCCAGGCAGCGGTGGGCGAGGCCAGCGGCGATCAGCACCACCCGGGCGCGGACGCTCTGCCGGCCAGCACCCTGCCGCAGCACCACCTCCCGAGCGCCGGCCTCGTTGGCGCCCAGTGCGGCCCGGGTGCCCGCCAGCACGGTGGCGCCAGCGGATTCGGCCTCCTCCAGCAGCGCCTGATCGAAGCGGGCCCGGGAGAGGGCCTGGCCCCGGGCCAGGGCGATGGGACTGACCCGCCCGGCCACACCCAGCTGCAGCTGCTGCAGGGGAAGCCCCCCCTGCTCCTCCACCAGGTGCTCCAGGCCGGCGGCGTCCAGGGCGGCCAGGGCCTGGGGGCTGAGGCAGGCGCCGCAGACTTTCCAGCGGGGGAAGCGGCGCTGCTCCACCAGCAGCACCCGCAGCCCCCGGCTGGCACAGCCATGGGCCGCCAGGGAACCGGCCGGGCCGGCCCCCACCACCACCACATCCCAGGGTTGCCGGGCCAGGGGCGCCAGGTCGTCAGCCGTGGGCGGCATCGCGGCTCCAGGAGAGCAGAAACCGCTCCGGCCAGAACTGGCTGAGCCGGGCACCTTCAAGACCGGCCGCGGCGGCCAGGGCCGCCACCTCCTCCAGCCGGAACGCGCCACCCACCGACAGGGGGCCATCGATGTGAACGATCGGCGAGCGGCTCAGCAGCCGGGTACCCAGCCAGGTGAGGGCCAGATCGAGCCGGCTGCGGATCAGATCGTGCACCAGAATCCGCCGTTCGGCCTGGGCGGCCATGCGGCGCAGCAGGGTCTCGGCGTCGGCCTCACTGAGGTGATGCAGAAACAGGGAGGTGGTGATCAGCTGGTAGCCGTCCGGCAGAGGAGCGCCGATCGCATCGGCCTGGAAGAAGCGAGCCTCCAGCCCCTCGGCCCGGGCCGCGGCGGTGGCGAGAGCCAGGGCGTCGGCGCTGAGGTCGCAGCCCTGCACCTCCAGGTCGAGGCCCTCGCGCCGGCCCAGGCGGCAGAGGGCCCGCACCGTGTCGCCGCCGCCGCAGGCCACATCGAGGATGCGCAGGGGCCGCCCCGGACACTCGCGGACCAGCCGGCGAATGGCAGGAAAGAAACAGGCGGCGCTGCGGGTGAACGCGTTGATCGTGGCCAGCCCCCGCAGGGCGTCGTGATGGGCCTGGGCCTCCAGCCCGGGTTGATCCATCACTTCGGGTCGCAGCTGCCGCGTGGACAGCCCGCGCCACAGAGTGGGGAAGGGAACGGCCAGGGCGGCCTGGAGATCAAAGGAGGAGCGTGACACGATCTCCCCCAGCCCCGTTGTTCCATCGACCCTAGAGAGATGAAGCCCACCAACGGGAGGCGGGTTCTGGATCCGTGTCGTGGACCTCGAACGGCTCCTGCCGCGCCACAGCCCGATGGCTGAGGGTCAGTCGTTGAGCAGATGGAAGATGGCCTTCTGCATACTCAGGTGCCGGGTGGTCAGCGATCCGGTGGTGAGATCGGAAGCCTCCATGGCAACGGCCGTCCAGGCCTCATCGGGGCAGCAGGCACTCTAATTCCCGCAGCCGCTGCTCCAGGGCCTCGATTTTCTCCAGGTAGGTGAGAGCCAGGGCCATCCCGGGGGGGTTGAGCCCGAAGGTGTCCCGCAGCTTCACCGCCCGCCGCGCCTGATGAACCACCCGGGCCTGGAAGCTCCAGCCCGTGGCGCCCTCCCTGGTTTCGAACACGCCGAACTCCACCAGCTCCACCAGCTCCTCATGGGCCAGGCCCGAGGCCGCCAGCAGCTCCTCCGATTCCACCGGACTCTCGCCGTCCACGGGGATCAGGAGATCGTCAGGCATGGGTCGCCCCTCCGGTGTAGTGCGGACGGGGCTGGAAGGTGGACACCGTCGCCAGCTCACGATAAAGCTCCTGTTCACGCTCGCTGATCTGCGTGGGCATCACGATCTGCAGCACGGCATAGAGATCGCCGGCTCCCTCGCCCCGCTTCGGCAGCCCCTTGCCGGCCAGCCGCAGTTTCTGGCCCGCCTGCGCGCCTGGCTTCACCGTCACCCGCACGTGGCCGTCAAGGCTGGGCAACTCGATCTGTGAGCCGAGGGCCGCCTCCCAGGGAGTCACCGGAAGCTCCAGGTAGAGGTCATGACCCACCGGCCGGAACAGCGGGTGCGGCTGCACCTGGATGTGCAGGTACACATCGCCATCAGGGCCACCGCCGCTGCCGGCACCGCCGCGCCCAGGGATGCGCAGGCGCTCGCCATCGGTCACGCCCTGGGGTACCCGGATGCGCACACTGCCGCCGCCCGGCCGCTCCAGGGTCACCTGGCTGCCGCGGGAGACCTCGTCGAGCGTCAGCCGGGCCACGGCCTCCACGTCCTGGCCGCGGATCGGGAAGTCCACGCCTCCCGCCTGGCGCCGTCGCTGGGAGCTGCGGAATCCCATCTGCTCGAACAGCTCGGAGAGGTCAACCTCCTGGTAGGCCTGGCCCTGCCGGAAGCGCGTCTCCCAGTCCGGCGGCGGCCGAAACTCCTCGCCGGGGCGATGGCGGCCCAGGTCGTCGTAGGCCTGGCGCTTCTCCGGATCCGAGAGGGTCTGGTAGGCCTCGCTGATCTCCTTGAAACGCTCCTCGGCGCCCGCCTCCTTGGAGATGTCGGGGTGGTACTGGCGAGCCAGGCGCCGGTAGGCCTTCTTGATCTCCTCCTCACTCGCGCCCCGCTCGATGCCGAGGCTCTCGTAGTAGTCCTTGAACTTCATCGGGCTGTCGCACCGGGTGGCCGCAGGGCCTTGGCCCCCATCCTCCCGCGAGCGACAGGGAAGGAGCCAGGAGCGATCCGTCTCGGAGCTTGCCAGGGTGAAGGCCGATCCGCTCGAGCCGGCGCCCATGCGCGACTTCTGCGCTCTCTACGAGCAGCTGGATCGCAGCCCCGGCACCCGTGCCCGGGTGGCGGCGGTGGAGAACTACCTTCGAGCGGTGGATCCCGCTGATGGGGCCTGGGCGCTCACCCTGCTGCTCGGGAAGCGGCGCAAGCGGCTGATCACGGGCCGGCGGCTGCGGGAGATCGCCCTGGCCGCCTCGGCCCTGCCGGAGTGGTTGTTCGACGACTGCCACGCCCAGGTGGGGGACAGTGCCGAGACGATCGCCCTGCTGCTGCCCCAGCTGAAACTGCCCGAGTCCGAGGTGATCGAGCGGCCGCTGGCGGAGTGGATGGGCCAGCAGCTGCCGGCGATCGCGGCACTGGAGCCCGCCGCCCAGGCCGAAGCCGTGCTGCAGGCCTGGGCCAGCCTGCCGCCGGGCCAGGCGTTCCTGTTCAACAAGCTGCTCACCGGTGGCCTGCGGGTGGGGGTGTCCACGGGGCTGGTGACCCGGGCCCTGGCGCGGCTGGCTGGACTGGAGGAGGCCGAAATCGCCCAGCGCCTGATGGGAGGCGTCGGGACGACGGCTGAAGCCTTCCTCGCCCTGCTCGCCCCGGCGCTGGACGGCGCAGCGGTGCCGGCGAGCCGCCCGTTTCCGTTCTTCCTGGCCAGCCCTCTTGATCCGGCCCAGCTGGCCGGCTGGACTCCGGCCGACTGGCGGGCGGAGTGGAAGTGGGACGGCATCCGCGGCCAACTGATTCGCCGGGCCGGCACCAGCTTCCTCTGGAGCCGCGGCGAAGACCTGGTGAACGAGAGCTTCCCCGAGCTGGTGAGCCTGGGGGACGCCCTGCCGGAGGGCACGGTGCTCGATGGGGAAGTGATCGTCTGGGATCCCGGCGAGGAACGCCCCCGTGGCTTCGCGGCCCTCCAGCGGCGGCTCGGACGCAGGAGCGTGGGGGCCAGCCTGCGCCGTCAGTGCCCGATGGCTTTCGTGGCCTACGACCTGCTGGAGTCAGACCATGCAGACCTGCGCGGCGAACCGCTGCAGCAGCGCCTGGCGCAGCTGGAGGAGCTGTGCAACACCGTGGCCCTGGGTGATCACCCCGAGCGGCAGCGCCTGCGGTGCTCACAGGCGTTGCCCCTGGGCCGCTGGGAGGAGCTGGAGCACCAGCGCGGCAGAGCCCGCCAGGTGGGGGCCGAAGGACTGATGCTCAAACGGCTGGAGTCTCCCTACCGGGTGGGCCGACGCCGCGGCGACTGGTGGAAGCACAAGCTCGAGCCGATGGAACTCGATGCGGTGCTGCTCTACGCGCAGGCGGGCAGCGGCCGCCGCGCCAACCTCTACACCGATTACACCTTCGGCCTCTGGGACACCAGCGCCGACGTGGCCGGCGGGGAGGGCAGCCCACGGCTGGTGACCTTCACCAAGGCCTACTCCGGCCTCGATGACAACGAGATCAACGAACTCGACCGCTGGATCCGCCGGCACACCATCGAGCGCTTCGGGCCGGTGCGGTCGGTGGAGCCCCTGCAGGTGTTCAACCTCGGCTTCGAGGGCATCCAGCGCTCCTCACGCCACAAGAGCGGTCTGGCGGTGCGCTTCCCCCGCATCCTGCGCTGGCGCCGCGACAAGCCGGCGGCCGAGGCCGACAGCCTCGCCACGGCCCTCCAGCTTTTGGGGGAGATCAACTCCCCGGACTGAGGGGCCGGTACACGGAGCGCCCATCCCCCGGCAGCAGGGCGAGGGAGGCGGGATCCAACAGGCGGCCGAGCGTCACCTCAGCCTCTGCGCGCTCAGGCTCAGAGCCAGGGGCCGGCGGGCGGGAGCTGGGGCTGCCCCCATCCCAGCGCTCCAGGGAGAGCACCTGGCCGTCGGGTCCCTCGTAATCGCCGTAGCGGCAGCCGTTCAGCCGCCGGTTCATGGTGCGCGAGCTCGAGGTCACCGAGGCGCGGCCCTGCTCCTTGAGCTGGTAGGTCACCCCGTCCCAGGTGATTCGCCCCGGGAAGGAGACGGGTTGGAGATCCAGCTGCCGGGCCAGCTCCTGGGGGCCCTGCTCCAGCCAGCTCACCTCCAGCCAGTCGTCTTCGCAGACGCACAACCAGCGGCCCTCGCCGCCGTCGCGCAACAGGTACTCCAGCCACTGGAAGCCCTCCTCGTCGTAGAGCAGGCGGTCTTCCACCACCCAGTCGCGGGACTCCGCCTGCACGATGTCGCCGGTGCGCAGATCGAAGAGGGTGCGCTCCTGGGGAGGGGACGACGCGGGGCGCCGACGCCGCTTCTGCAGCTGGCGCAGGGCCCAGGCCGCCAGAAACAGCACCACCAGCAGGACCCAGACGCCCATGGGCACGGCCTCGGCCCGGAGCCAGACGTCCGGAGAAGATCAGCCTATCGAGCAGTGCCGGGTGGGGTTCAGTCCTGCCGCCAGCGGGTCTGGCGCTGGTAGGCATCGAGCACCGGCCGCGACAGCCGGTTCGGCAGCACCACCGCCTCTGTCGGAGGGCGCAGATCCCGGGGCAACACGAACAGCTTCTGGAGCTGGGCGCGATCGAACCAGCGCCCCTCGACCGGCGGGGGGTCCAGGTTCAGGCGCTGGCCGGGGCGATGGGCCAGCACGAAACCCCAGGGCCCGAAGCTGGGCACATCCACGCTGTAGGGGCGCGTGACCAGGCCCAGCTCGGCAAGGGTGGCCTGGATCGAGGCCATCACCTTCGGCGTGAAGAAGGGGGTGGAGGCCTGGGTCACCAGCACCCCGCCGGGGGCCAGCCGGCCCAGCAGGCGCCCATAGAACGTCACGCTGTAGAGCCTGGCCAGGGCCGGGCTGCCGGGGTCGGGAAAGTCGGCGATCACCACGTCGTAGGGGCCCGGCAGGCGGCGCACCAGCTCGAAGGCATCACCAACGTGGGTGTGCACCCGTGGATCCTCCAGGCTCCCCTTGTTCAGGCGGCGCAGGAAGGGGTGCGCGCGCGCCAGCCGCAGCATCTGCGGATCCAGCTCCACCAGATCCAGGCGGCGCAGTCCGGCCCAGCGCAGGATCTCCCGCGCCGCCAGTCCGTCGCCCGCCCCCAGCAGCAGCACCCGCAAGGGACGCCCGTGCAGGGCCAGGGCCGGATGCACCAGGGCCTCATGGTAGCGGTACTCATCCAGGCTGGAGAACTGCAGGTTCCCGTCGAGGAACAGGCGCAGATCACCGCGGCGGCTGGTGAGCACGATGCGCTGATGCCGCGACTGAATCCGCCCCACCACCGGATCCTCGTAGAGGCCGTCCTCGATCCGGTTGCCCAGGGGCACCAGCGCCCAGGCGGCCAGGGCCGCCAGAGGAAGGGCGCTGCTCACCGGCCAGCGCCAGCGGCGGCAACCGGGGAACACCCAGCACAGCACCGCACTGCTGATCAGCGGCACCATCGCCAGCAGGCCGGCCGTGGGCAGCAGGCCGAACCAGGGCAGCAGCAGCAGCGGGAAGAGCAGGGAGCCCAGCAGTGCGCCGAGATAGTCGAGGGCCAGCACCCGGGCCAGGGCCTTGCGCTGGTGCTGCTGGCTCTCCAGCAGCCGGGTGAGCAGGGGCACCTCCATGCCCCCGAGCAGCCCCACCAGCAGGGTCACCACCACCAGGGCCAGCCAGAGCGGTCCATCGACGCTGAACAGGGCGAACAGGGCCAGCGGACCCAGCAGACAAAGCGAAGACAGGCAGAGCTCCACCAGCAGGAAGGCGCGCAACAACCGTTGCTGAGCCCTGTCGCCGCCGCCACCCACGAACTGGCTCAGCCAGGCCCCCAGCCCCATGGCCGCCAGGAAGGTGCCGATCACCACCCCCGTGGCCAGAGCCACATCACCCAGCAGGTAGCTGGCCTGGGTGACGAGCATCAGCTCCAGCACCAGTCCCACGCTGGAGGAGAGCGCCGCGGTGGCCAGCAGCACCCGCACCTGCAGCGGCGAGAGGGGCGGCATCCCTACTTGGCCGTCCCGGGGCCCCGCCCCTGGAAGCGCGACCAGTCAGAGCGACCGCGGCTGGGCACCCAGCGCCCCCCCCGGTAGCTGCCGCGATAGCTGACGCCGCTCGACCCGGGCGGCGCTCCCTCCTGCCCGAGCTGGAACAGGAACGGCCGGCTGACCGCTGTAGCCGTACCCACCGTCACCGCCGAGAGGGTGAGCACCAGGATCAACGTGCGCTCCGCCGCCATCTCAGGGCTCCAGCGTCAGCGCGGCGACCGGGCGGGGACTGAGCACCCCGTCTTCCAGCACCAGCCGCAACCATTCGATTTCCCAGGGCTGGCCTCCATCCGCGATGGTTTCAGGCAGCGTCAGCTTCAGACCCAGGCTGAGGGGCTCGCTCACCTTGAGGTGGAGCACTTCGTTCACGTTCAACCAGTGGTCACCGTCGCTGGAATGGGCCGCCACCGGCAAGAGGCGCTTGAAGACCAGGCGCGAGCGGCCGAGGGCATCGTTGGCCTCCAGCTGCAGCTCCGCCATCAGCCGGGGGGCGAGGGGGCCGGCGTCGCTGGAGGGACGCTCGTAGCGGGCCCGCAGCTCCACACGCACCAGGCCAGCCCCCCCCAGCCGGCAGCGCAGACGCAGGCGGTTGTCCTCCAGGCGCAGCACCTTGCGCAGGCGAGAGTTGCGGTAGATGGACCTCATGGCGATCCCCGCCATCAACAGCGTCACCAGGGCGGTGAACCAGAGCAACGGGGCGTCGACGCTGTGGTTGCGCACCTCCAGCCGCACCAGCAGGGGGCTCTCCAGGGGGCGGCCGGCTGTGTCGAGCAGATCCTCCAGCGTGAGCCGCAGCCGGTACAGCCCCGATCGCGGCGGCCGCAGGGACAACCGCAGGCCGGCGTCGCTCTCCTCCCAGCGACCGCTCTCACCCCCCTCCGACCAGATGCCGGTCTCGCGCCAGCCGTCTTTCGCCAGCTCCAGCACGGTGCCCCCGCCGGCATCGAGCAGCTCCACCCCCAGACCCATGGCGGTGTTCACCGGCAGCTCGGCCTGCAGCTTGATCAGCGGACTGCCGAACCACCCTGATTCCAGGCGCAGGGGTTCGCTGGTGCTCGACTGCTCGGGTGCCACCGCGATCTGCTGGCGCTGGGGCCGCTCCAGCAGAGACATCAGCAGGACCAGCAGGGGGATGAGGGGCAACAGCCCCAGCAGCAGCGGCCAGCGCCGCACATCAGCCGGTCCGGGCCGTGAACCGGACCGGTCCTTAGCCTGAATGGCGCGTCGGGATGCCGCCTTGGTCAAACCCCTGCTCCAGCTCCTGCTGACGGTCGGGTGGACCGTCGTCGGGGTCATCCTCATCTATGCGGGCCTGTTGCTGTTCGACAAGCTCTCCCCGATCGACTACCGCGCCGAGATCCGCAAGGGCAACGTGGCGGCCGGCGTGGTGCTGGGGGCTGTGATCCTGGCCATCGCCGCGGTGGTGGTGGGCATCCTCACCACCTGATCCGGACCCCCCCGCCTTGGCCTCCCAGCCCGTTGCACTCGAGCCGATCGAGGCCTGGTTCCGCCACAAGGGCTGGCGACCCCTTCCCTTTCAGCGTCAGTGCTGGAAGGCCTATCTGCACGGGCAGAACGGTCTGATCCAGGTACCCACCGGCGCCGGCAAAACCTATGCGGCGGTGATGGGACCCATCGCCGACATGCTGGCGAATCCAGGACCGGGCCTGCGCCTGCTCTACCTCACCCCCCTGCGCGCCCTCAGCCGCGATCTGGCCCTGGCGATCCGCGAGCCGATCGAGGCCATGGGCTGGCCGCTGACGCTGGGTATTCGCAACGGCGACACCGCCAGCAGTGAACGCAGCCGTCAGCTCGCTCAGCCGCCCCAGATCCTGATCACCACGCCGGAATCGCTCTCGGTGCTGCTGGCGAACCGCACCGCGGCGCAGCTGTTCGCGGGCCTCGAAGCGGTGATTCTCGACGAATGGCACGAGCTGATGGGCAGCAAGCGCGGCACTCAGACCGAGCTGGCCCTGAGCTGGCTGCGGGGGCAGCGCCCGGGGCTGCGCACCTGGGCGATCAGCGCCACCATCGGCAACCTGGAAGAGGCCGCCAGGGCAGCGGTGGGAGTTGGCGCGGCGACGGAGCCCCTGCTGGTGCGGGCGCGGGTGCGACGGGGCACGGAGATCCGCAGCCTGCTGCCGGAGTCGATCGACGGCTTCCCCTGGGGCGGTCACCTGGGCCTGCGCATGTACGAGGAGCTGGTGGCGGCCATGGATCCGGCCATCTCCACCCTGCTGTTCACCAACACGCGCAACCAGGCGGAGCGCTGGCACCAGTGCCTGCGTTACGCCTGCCCCGAGATGGAGGACGGTCTGGCCCTGCACCACGGCTCGATCGACCGGGCCGAGCGCGAGGCGATCGAGGCCGGGGTGAAGGCTGGGGACGTGCGCTGGGTGGTCTGCACCAGTTCCCTTGATCTGGGGGTCGACTTTCAGCCAGTGGAGCGGGTGGTGCAGATCGGCAGTGCCAAGAACCTCGCCCGGTTGCTGCAGCGGGCCGGCCGCTCGGCCCACAACCCCGGTGGCACCTCCCAGGTGCTGTTCATGCCCACCAACGCCCTGGAGCTGCTGGAGGTGTCGGCGATGCGGCGGGGGCTGGGGGAGGGGCTGGTGGAAACCCGCCGGCCGCCGGTGGCGCCGCTGGATGTGCTTCTGCAGCACCTCACCAGCCTGGCCTGCGGACCGGGCTTCGAGCCGGAGCGGGAGCTGGAGCGGGTCCGCAGCAGCTGGAGCTACCGCAACCTCGATCAGTCCAGCTGGCAGTGGTGTCTGCGCTTTCTCGAGCACGGCGGCGACTGCCTCGGCGCCTACCCCCGCTTCCGCAAGCTGGAGCGGGAGGAGCCCTGCCTTTACCGGGTCAAGGATCCCGCCATCGCCCGCCTGCACCGCCTGGGGATCGGCACGATCACCTCCAGCAGTTCGATCAGCGTCAAGGTGGTGCGCGGCACCACCCTCGGCCATGTGGAGGAAGGGTTCATCTCGCGCCTGAAGCCGGGTGATGTGTTCTTTTTTGCCGGACGGCAGCTGGAGTTCGTGCGGCTGCGCGACATGACCGCCCTGGTGAAGGCCAGCACCCGCAAGAGCCGCACGGTGCCCGCCTGGGCCGGGGGCCAGATGGCCCTCTCGGATCTGCTCAGCGTTCACCTGCGCCGGGAAGTGCACCGCTGTGCCGGGGCCATCCAGGCGGCGGAACCTGCGGCAGCCAGTGCCGACGATCACCGGCTCGACACGGCCGAACTGCGGGCCCTGGAGCCGCTGCTGCGCCGCCAGGCCGACCTCTCGCGCCTGCCGCGGGAGGATCAGTTCCTGGTGGAAGTGACCCGCAGCCGCGAGGGCAGCCACCTGTTCGCCTACCCCTTCGAGGGGCGCTTCGTGCATGAGGGCCTGGGCTTCCTCTGGGCCGGACGCCTCACCCGGATCCAGGCGGCCACGATCACGGTGTCGGTGAACGATTACGGCTTCGAGCTGCTGGCCCCCCGCGGCTACCCCTTCGAAGCCCTGTACGAGGCCTGGAGCGACGCCCTGCTCGATCAAGGGGAGCTGGAAGCGGATCTGGAGGCCTCGATCAACCTCTCGGAGCTCTGCCGCCGCCGCTTCCGCTCCATCGCCCAGATTGCCGGCCTGGTGGTCAACGGCTTCCCCGGCCAGCGCAAGAGCGGCGGCCAGCTGCAGATCAGCGCCGCTCTGCTCTTCGATGTGTTCAACCGCCATGAACCCGGCAACCGCCTGCTGGAGCAGGCGCGCCGCGAAGTGATGGACGAGCAGCTGGAACTGGGCCGCCTGCGCCAGGCCCTCGATCGCCTCAGCCGCGCCCAGCGGCTGCTGGAACGCACACCACGGCCTGGCCCCTTCGCGTTCCCGTTGCTCGTGGAGCGCCTGAACAACCGCATGAGCAACGAGTCGGTGCTGGAGCGGGTGCAGCGGCTGGTGGCCGAAGCCAGAAAAGCCGAAGACGACGGCTGAGCAATGCCAGCTCTGGAAGGCCCGACTCAGGCTTTGCTCAGTTTCTTGACGATCCAGTTCATCAGCACCAGGGAACCCACCAGGGCGATCAGCAGGGCGATGGTCATGGGGGAAAGTCTTGTGGGGTGATTATGTCGGGTCGCTGAGCAGGGAATCCACCAACACCGTTCCATCCCGCAGCAGCCGCGCCACGGTGAGGTTGTTCACCGGCTGATCGTGGCCACTTTCCAGCAGCCACTCGGCCATTTCCATGCGCAGGGCATAGGCCTCTTCGAATCGCTCACGGCTCTCGAGAGCGTGCAGGCGGCACTCAAGCCAGTGGCGGGTTTCACCCGGAAGCTGGCGCTGGAGGCGTCGTCGAGTCAATAGGGCTCTCCATCCATGGCGGAATCCTGGCGGAGCGCCTTGCCTTTGGTGTAGCAAGAGGAACACATCCGGTTGGACACTGGTCGCCACTGGATGCCGTTGTGATGAGCCACCACTGGCTTGGGCCTGCCCTGGCGATCACCGCCCTGCTGGCCACCACCCATGACACCCGCCACGACTGCCGCCTCTGGCGGAGCAGCCGCGGCCTGGAACGGGTCGAGATCGCCAACCGCCTCGGTGCCGCCAACCTGCTCACAAAGGAGCACAACTTCGCTGTGGCCACCCCGGGAGAATCCCGAAGCCTCTACAGCAGCTCAGACATCCGGCGGCTCTGCGCGCTGTTGTGAAGGCGAGGGTCATCCTGGCGCCACGGGCTGCCTAACCCGCCACCAGCCAGCGCCCCCCCGCCCCCAGCGCCAGGGCAGCGGCGCTGCCCCACCACAGGGCCGCCCCCCTGTTCAGCAGCAGGCGGCGCAGCAACACCAGCGAGCTGCCCACCCCCACCAGCAGCACCAGGCTCTGACAGAAGGCGATCACGTGGTGATCAGCGCTCCAGCCGGGGAGTGGCTGCTGGAAGGTGACCGGCAGCCAAAGGCCCGCTTCCGCCATCCCCACCGGCAGATGCCGCGCCAGCAGCAGGGCCCAGAGCAGAGGCAGCAGGCCATAGAGCCCGAGGCGCAGGCGCCGGGCGGCCCTGCCCGCCGGCGTCAGCCAGCTCCCGAACCGATGCGCAACCAGCGCCAGGGCCGAGGGCAGCGCCAGGGCAAGGGCGGCGAAGGCCAGGCGCGGCAGCAGGGGTCCGGCCTGCAGGCTCTCGGGGGCCATGGGCAGTCCCCCGAGCAGGCGATCCCAGAACTTCAGGCAGACGCCACCGGCCAGCACCAGGATCAGACCCGCCTCACCGTCGGGAGGAGCCATCTCCCGCTGCAGGTCGGCGGCGGGAGGCCGCAGGCTCAGTTGCACGGAACGGTGCGGGCAGGCCTGGGCGCAGGTGAGGCAGAGCACGCAGTTGCGATTGTCGTCGAGGTGGGCCGGATGGGTGCCGAGGGGGCAGCCGGCCGTGGCCAGGCCCTCCCCGTCGGCGGGGCCGCCCTTGAAGCAGGCGTAGGTGCTGCAGCTGCCGCTGCAGGTGCCCACCTGGGCGCGCAGCTCCAGCACAGAAAGCTTGGCGAACAGGCCGTTCATCCCCCCCACCGGGCAGAGATAACGGCACCAGAAGCGCTTCTCGAAGCGCAGGGAACCGACCACGGCCCCGGCGGTGATCAGCAGCAGCAGGCAGCTGCTCAGCCGGGCGCTGTTCTCCAGATCCGCCAGCTCCTCCCAGAGCAGGATCGCGGCGAAGCCGGCGGCCAAGGCCGGCGCGGCCCAGCGGTCGGTCTCCCCCCTGGGCCAGCGGGCCGGCTGCCAACCGAGGGCAACGGCCAGCCGCTGGCTGATCTCACCCCAGACCATGAACGGGCAGAAGGAGCACCAGAGGCGGCCCACCAGGGGATACCCCAGCAGGATCAGAGGCCACCACCAGGCCCAGAACAGATTCAGTGCCCCGTTGTGGGCGCGATCCTGGGGGCCGAGCCACAACCACAGGTTCACCAGCACGAACAGCCAGCTCACCAGACCGAACAGAAGGGCGTTCCAGAGCCGTGGCGAGCGCATCCAGGTGCGCAGGGCCGGCTTCCAGCGCCAGAGGTCGAAGCGTGGGCGGCTCTGGCGGGAGGGCAGCCAGAACACCTCTTCCGGCAGCTCCGGCGGCGGCTCGCCCTCGCTGGGCGCCGGCAGCTGGCGCAGGGCCCGCTCCACCAGGTCCTCCAGCTCGCGCACATTGCCGGGGAAGTCGTGGGTCTGCAGGCGCCGGATCAGCTCCGTGCCCACCACCGGTGCCACCGGCCAGCCCAGGGCCCGGCTCTTGAGGCGCAGGTCGTAGCGAAGCCAGTCGCCCAGGTCCTGCCGCCGCACCCGCAGCGGCGGCACGCGGATCAGTGTGCAGGCGCGCTCGAAGCCGGGCACCACCGCCTCGGTGGTGAAGACCACCCGACCCGGGAAGTGGCGGGGGGCCGCGCCGGGATCCGGGGGCTGCCAGCGGCCGCTGCTGGCCAGCTCCAGCAGGGCTGGCAGGAGCTGGGGGTCGACGCGGTCGAGCTTGTCGATCAGCAGGGCCCCCACCTGCGGATTCTCCAGCAGGGAGCCTTCACCGCCACGGCCGGCACTGCCGAACAACTCAGCGCCATCGCCCCGCAGCACCGCCCCGTCGAGCCGCACCATCAGCGTCCTCCGGGAGGGGGAGCCGAAATGGATCAGCGCGGCGATGTTGTCCTTCTCCAGGCCGGGCTCGCCGCTGATCAGCAGGGCACCGCCATCGGGATCCTGGGAGGCCTCCCGCACCGCCTCGCGCAGGGAACGGGCATAGCGGCTGTCGCCGACGATGCCGCGGCGGGCGCGGCCCACCAGATAAGGCGCCAGACGGAGCAGGCTGTCGTCCACCGGCATTCCATCCCCGTGAAGCTCCATTCTGCGGCGAGGATTTCCACCGCACCCACCCCATGACCCTCACCCTCCACGGCGGAGCCCGCTCCAGGGCCTCGATGCCCCGCTGGTATCTGGCCGAGAAAGCGATCCCCTACACCTGGCACCTCCTCGACATGCAGGCCGGTGAACACCGGCAGGAGGCCTTTCTGGCGATCAATCCCTTCGCCAAGGTGCCAGCGCTTGAAGACAGCGCCGCCCGCGGCCCCGACGGGGAACCCCTGCGCCTGTTCGAGAGCGGCGCGATCCTGCTTTACCTCGCCGATCGCTATGGCCAGGAGTTCTCGACCCCCGAGCAGCGGGCCCTGGCGGAGCAGTGGGTGCTGTTCGCCAACGCCACCCTGGCCACGGCCCTGTTCGTGGAAAGCGCCAGGGAGCGGGAATTCCCACGGCTGATGGCCGCCCTCGACCAGCTCCTGGCCAAAGGAAGCCCCCTGATCGGTGAGGTCTGGGGTGTGGCCGATTGTGCGGTGAACGCTCACCTGGCCTACCTGCCGGTCTTCTTCCCCCAGCTCGATCTGAGCCCGTACCCGGCGGTTCAGGCCACGATCGAGGCCACCCGCGCCAGGCCGGCATACCAGGCGGCGATGGCCACCTGATCCGGGGCGCGGCGATGACGGATCACCCTCTCGATCGGGCCCCCTTCCACTGGCAGGGGCACCGGCTGGAGCTGCTGGCGGCCAAGGCCATCTGGGACCCGCAGCAACGGCTGCTGCTGCTGGCCGACCTGCACCTGGGCAAAGCCGAGACCTTCCAGAGCCATGGCATCGCCCTGCCCAGCGACGGGGATGCGGGCACCCTCAACGCCCTGCTGGCCCTGGCCCACCGCTGGCAGCCCCGGGAGGTGGTGGTGCTGGGCGACCTGATCCACAGCCGGCTGGGCCTCACCGCGGAGCTGCGTCAGAAGCTCAGGGCCCTGCCCCAGCTGCTGGGCTGCCCGCTGCGGCTGATCGGCGGCAACCACGAACAGGGCAGCTGGATCGAGGGCCTGCCCCAGGAGCCGGCCACGCCCCGTGGCCCCCTCTGGCTCAGCCATGGTCCCGAGGATCAGCCCCCGCCCGGGGCAGCCGATCACCTGCACATCTGCGGTCACCTGCATCCGGTGGCGCTGATCGGCGACCGCAGCGACCGGCTGCGACTGCCCTGTTTCAGCTACGACATCAGGAGTCGGCGGCTGCTGCTGCCCTCCTTCGGGCAGCTCACCGGCGGACATCCCTGCGATCCACTCGAGCAGATCTGGCTGGTGGCCGACGGGGCGATCCTGCCCTGGAGGGAGATCAGCCCTCGGCCGCCAGGGAGCGCACCACATCGCCGCGGGTGAGCACTCCCACCACAGCCTGGTCTTCGCACACGAACAGCCGCTGGGTGGAACGGTCGTGCAGCAGCTTGGCGGCAGCCGCCAGCGACACGTCGGCGTTGCAGCTGTGGGGATGGCGGCCCATCACGTCGGCCACCGTGTTGCCCAGCACCTGGTGCACCTGCTTGTCCCAGTCGAGGGGGTTGCGCAGGTAGATCACGGCATCGAGCAGCATCACGTAGGGACCGGCATCGAAGCCGCTCTCCCGCACCATCAGATCCTGTTCGCTGAGTTCTCCGATCAGGGCCCCCTGCCCATCGAGCACGGGCAGGCCACTGATGTGGTGATCACTCATCAGCTTCACCGCGTCCTGCAGCGGCGTGGTCGGCGTCACCGACAGCACGGGTGTGGACATCGCATCGGCCACCCGTACGGTCCTTGGGGTGTCGGTGGTCATCGGGGCAGAGCATCTGCAAGGGTTCTAGGCCAGCGTGGGGGCACGACCCGACCCTTTCCCGATGCGTTCCACCGCGCACGAACCGCCAGGGCATCGGCCCGCTGCGCCGCTGTCCCGTCGTCTGGCAGACGGACTCACCGTGGCCCGGGCCTTGCTCGGACTGCCCCTGCTGCTGGCCCTCGGCGCAGGCCAGGCGGGGCTGGCGTGGGTTCTGCTGCTGCTGGGCGGCTTCAGCGACTGGGCCGACGGCTGGCTGGCCCGGTGCTCGGGTGGTGGCTCGGTCTGGGGAGCACGGCTCGACCCTCTCACCGACAAGATCCTGATCAGCGCACCCCTGCTCTGGCTGGCCAGGGAGGGGACCCTGCCCGTCTGGGCGGTGTGGCTGCTGCTGGCGCGGGAGTTGCTGATCTCCGGCTGGCGGGCCGGCCAGGCCAGCGGCGCTCCGGCCTCCCCGGCCGGCAAGGCGAAGACCGTGCTCCAGTTCGCGGCCCTGCTGCTGCTGCTCTGGCCCCTCACCTGGCCTCTGGCCAGCGGCCTGCAAAGGTTGGGCTGGTGGCTGTTCTGGCCCTCGCTGCTGCTGGCGCTCAGCTCCGGCGCCACCTACCTGTGGGCCGGCCTCAGCCGGCCCACAGAACCTGATCGGAGCTGAAGTCGGGCGTGGTGGGGCCGCGCAGGGCGTAATCATTGGCATAACTGTCGGCCAGGCCGGCTTCGAGATCGAAGGCGGGTGACCAGGCCAGCTCCCGCTGCACGCGGTGAATGTCGGTGAGGAAATGGGCCAGGCGCAGCGGAAAGGCCTTGCGGGCTTTCTTCTCGAGGCCAGAAGGATCGAAACTGCGGATCTCCACGGCCTCGGGATCGACCCCGCAGGCCCTGGCCGCCGCGGCCACCAGGCCCCGGAAGGTGACGCCCTGGGCGCCGCTGCAGTTGTAGATGCGGTTGGCCGCGGCCTCCACATCCAGGCAGCGGGCCATCGCCGTGGCCAGATCGCTGACATGGCCCAGTTGGGTGATCGTGGTGCCATCGCCGGGCAGGGGCACCGGCTGGCCGTGGACGATCCGCTCAAAGAACCAGCTCTCCACCGGGTTGTAGTTGCCCGGTCCGTAGATGTAGGTGGGGCGGAAGCTGGTGAATGGAATCGCCTGCTGCCGCAGCCAGGCCTCGGTGTCGAGCTTGCCGGCGTGCCGGCTGGCGGGGTCGGTGGCGGCGTCCTCATCCAGGGGCCAGAGCTCGCTGTCGGCGTAGACCCCAGCGGAGCTCACGTACACGAAGCGATAGCTCGGCGCTCCGGTGCGCTCCACCACAGCCTGGCTGTCGGCGCCGCTGCGGCCGCTGCTGTCGATGATCACGTCGAAGGAGCGGCCGCTCAGCGGCTCAAGGCCGGCGGGGTCGCTGCGGTCGCCCGCGAGATGCTCAACCCCCTCGGGCAGGGGCTGGCGGCCGCGGGTGAAGAGGGTGAGCTGGTGGCCGGCGGCGAGCAACTGCGCCACCAGAGGCTTGCCGATGAAACGGGTTCCACCCATCACCAGGATCTTCACGGCCATTCAGCGGGGAGGGCGCCATTCAAGCGGCCGGGGCGTCAGCCTCAGACCCGGCTGCAATGCTGCAGGCGCTGGATCGCCCGCAAGGCCATGCCCCGCTGGACCGAGCTGCTGCGCTCGCTCAACAACCTCAAACTGCTCTCCGCCATAGGCCGCAGCGGTGGCGATCTGCATTCGGTGGCCGACCTGGTCGACAACATGCTCGAGAGCCCCCAGATGGAGGCCTGCGTGCGTCGCTTCCGCGCCATCCCCGGCGGCGCCGAGATGATGGATCAGCGCTATCCCCCCCTGCAACCCGACATCGAGCGCATGATCCAGATGCCGGAGGGAAGCCTTGGCCACGGGTATGCGCAGCTGATCAGGCATCTCAACTACGACCCTGAGTTCTTCCGGCCACGCACGACCGACACCGAGGCGCGCTGGCTGACCCAGCGGATCGGCACAACCCACGACATTCACCACGTGGTGACCGGCTTCGGCACGGGTGCCGTGGGCGAGAACGGGGTGCTGATGATCACCGCCAGCCAGATCGGCTTTCCCGCCTACGTGCTGCTCAACACCGCCGCCCAGCTGAGCAGCTTCCGTCAGCAGGGCCTGCAACGGACGGCCCAGCTCGACTACGAGCAGCTCAGCACCGCTCTGGCCCACGCCATGGCGATCGCCCGCAGCGCCTCCTGCCTGGCGGCGGTGCGCTGGGAAGAGGGCTGGGAGCGGTCGGTGCAGGACTGGCGCGAGCAACTGGGGATCCGCGAGCCGGCCGATCACACCCCCTATGGACTGACGCTCGCACCAGGGTTGTGAGCAGGAGTCAGCCGCGCCTGCCGCCCCACTGGACCGCCCAGGCAGCCGCCCTTTCCGAGAGCGGCGGTCATCGTCATTTCCGGCTGCTCGGAGCGCGGGGGCGCGGAAGTGAGCGGGCGATCGAGCTCTCGGCACTGCTGGATCCAGCGTTTCGGCTGGTGGTGCCCTTGAAGCAGCTGCGCGACCAGCGGCACTGGCTACCGGGCTGGCAGCAACTGCCGCAACCCGAGCCTGAGACGGAGACCATCCCCGAAAGCGGCCAGGGAAGATGGAACACAACCCAGCGCCAGTTCCCCTTCGCCGCCATGCAGATCATCCCGGCCATCGACCTGCTCGACGGGCAGTGCGTGCGCCTGCACCAGGGCGATTACGACCGGGTCACCCGCTTCAGCGACGATCCGGTGGCCCAGGCCCTCTCCTGGCAGGAGCAGGGGGCCGAGCGGCTGCACCTGGTCGACCTCGACGGGGCCCGCAGCGGTCTGCCCGTGAACGATGGCGTGGTGCGCGCCATCACCGCCGCCCTCACGATCCCCGTGCAGCTGGGGGGAGGCGTGCGCACGGCGGAGCGGGCCGACGACCTGCTGGCCTGCGGGCTCGATCGGGTGATCCTCGGCACCGTGGCGATCGAGCAGCCTGAGCTGGTGCGGCAGCTGGCGGCGCGCCATCCCGGCCGCATCGTGGTGGGTATCGACGCCCGGAACGGCAAGGTGGCCACCCGAGGCTGGATCGAGGAGAGCCACACCATGGCCACCGAACTGGCCGCCAGCTTCGAGGGCAGCGGCGTGGCGGCGATCATCAGCACCGACATCGCCACCGACGGCACCCTGGCCGGGCCCAACCTGGAGGCCCTGCGGGCCATGGCGGACGCCAGCTCCCTGCCGGTGATCGCCTCGGGCGGCGTGGGCTCGCTCACTGACCTGCTGGCGCTGCTCAGCCTGGCCCCCCTGGGGGTGGAGGGCGTGATCGTGGGCCGGGCCCTCTACGACGGCAGCGTGGACCTGCGCGAAGCCCTCCAGGCGGTGGGATCCGCACGGCTCCAGGACCCCCTGGATGCGACGGTCTGCTGATCGAAGCGCTGCGCTGAGCACTGATCGGAGCGGGCCCATCCCCCGATGGAAGCCATCACGCTGGGCAAGGCCCTTAACATAGAGATCAGTGATCATTCCTCAACCGGGTCCGTGTCCGTTGCCCTCACCACCACAGACGTGCCGGTGAGATCCGGAGAATCCTCAGAAGCCGACGGCAGCTCCCGGCAGGATTCGTCCCCGGTTGACGTGCGCGCCACGGTCTCCCAGGCCTTCCGGCGCTGCCGCGACCTGGGCATGCGCCTGAGCCGCCAGCGGCGGATGGTTCTGGAACTGCTCTGGAGCGACCGTCGTCACCTCAGCGCCCGCGACATCTTCGAGCGGCTCAACGCCCAGGGCCGCAACATCGGCCACACCTCCGTTTATCAGAATCTCGAAGCCCTCCAGTCAGCCGGTGTGATCGAGTGCCTCGACCGTGCCAGCGGTCGGCTTTATGGCTATCGCAGCGATCCCCACAGCCACCTCACCTGCCTGCACAGCGGCGACATCCAAGACCTCGACGTGGTCTTACCCCAGGAGCTGGTGCACCAGATCGAGGATCTCACCGGTTACAGCATCGAGTCGTACACCCTGCAGCTTTACGGGCGTCGCCGCAGCTGAACCGATTCCGGCCTCTGGAGTTTCCAGCCCGCTCTCGTTACCTTGAGCCCATGGACAGGATCGGCGCGTGACTCAGCCTTTGCCCGCTCAGGGGCCAGGGGGGCAGCTGGGTGCGCAGGTGCTGCTGCTGGCCCAGCCGCTCCTGCGTCAGGGGCTGAGACGATTGCTGGAGGAGGCGAGCCCCCCCTGCCGGGTGGCGAGCGGGCCCTCCGAGCTCGATGGCGCCCCTCAACTGGTGATCTGGAGCCTGGAGGCCCCGATTCATCCCGACAACCTGCTGCTGGAACTGCAGCGCCTGGAGCAGCGCTGGCTGCCAGCGCCTCTGCTTCTCCTGCTTCCTGCTCAGCCCGGCTGCAGTCCTGAGTGGCTGCTGCAGCTGCCGGCCGCCGGTCTTCTGCAGCAGCCCGAGCCGGAAGCCCTTCTCGGAGCCGTGTCCACCCTGCTGGGAGGCGGCAGGGTGGTGGCCGTGGGGGACGGCAGCGACACCATGGCCAACCCCAGGGCTGAGGGTGCCTGGGGCGCTGGAACGATGGGGCTCGGCCAGTGGCTGTTGATCAGTGGCCTCCAGCAGATCGATCGGGAGCTGGAGGTCTGCCGTGGCCTGCTGGACCCTCCCCCCACCAATCTGCTGCTGCAGCTGATCCTGGAAGGGCGACGGCGGGAGCTGCACGCCGCCCGGCAGCTGGTGATCTGGCTCTGGGGGCCGGTGTCGATGGCCTGGAGTGCCACGGGAGTGCCCCTGGAGCTGGAGGCCCCCACCCGAGAACCACGCCCCCCCAGCAGCGGCAGCACCGCGATCACCCTGCGGCAGCGCACCGCCGTGGCCGTGTGGGAGGCGATCCATCAACGGCTGGGCCAGGCCAGCCAGGGACAGCTCCTGCGCCAGGGCAGCAGCGAGCTGTTCGCCCTCGAGGGACTCAGCCCCGAGCGGCGCAGGGATCTGTTCCTGGCCTTGCTCACCCAACTGGATCAGCTGCTGCGCGAGCTGCGTCAGGAGCACCTGCGCGGCGACGACCTCCAGCAGAGGTGGCAGGCCCTGCAGCCCAACCTGCGCCGCCAGGCGCTGCGTCAGATGGCAGGCCCCTATGTGCAGTTGCCCCAGCAGGGCGCGTTGCTGCCCGTGGCCGAGACGCTCACCAGCGAGGGGAGCTTCGATCTCGACGACCCTGAACTCCCCTCGAGCCAGCCGATGCTGGCGGCCCTGCTCTCCGCCCAGCCGCTGCTGGTGGATGGCCGCCTGCTTGCCCCCGATGAACCCCAGGCCCTTCTATATCTCGAAGCCCTGGTGAGCAACTGGTTAATCCGCAGCGCCGAGCGCATCAGTGCCGACGTGCTCGCCAGCTGCGGCGACTGGCCGGAACTGCGCCGCTACCTGCTGGTGGAGGAGCTGATCGCCACCCGAAGCCTGGAGCGCCTGCGCAACCAGCTCAATGCCCAGCAGCGCTGGAGCGAGTGGTTCGAGAAGCCCGTCCAGCTCTATGAGAGCCAGCGGCTGCTCTACCGCCTGGAGGAAGGAGGCACGATCCGCCCCCTGCTGCTCACCGAACCCCGCGACGAAGAACTGCGCCAGCTGGGCTGGCTGCAGCAGAGCGTCACCCTGGCGCTGGAGGCCAGAGACGCTCTCGCACCCCAGCTGCGTGCCCTGCTGCAACGCGTCGGGGATCTGGTCGTGGTGGTGCTCACCCAGGTGATCGGTCGCGCCATCGGCCTGGTGGGGCGCGGGATCCTCCAGGGCCTGGGGCGAAGCATCAGCCGACCCTGAGGGTCACAATGGCTCCAGCCCACCTGGTGTTCGGTTGCGCGTTCCTACCCGCCTCGGCTTTCAAGCCGGGCTTCTCTCCTGTCTGCACTCAGGCCTGCTCAGTCTGATCGTGGGCGCCTGGCTGTGGCTGGCGCCAGCCTGGCCGGTGGCGGCCGCCCTCACCACCAACAGCTACGACGGCAACATCTATTCCCTCTACGCCGGCAACGGCTCCCTGGTGCCACCGCGCAGCAGCCTGGCCCAGGCCATGGCCGACCACCGGCCGGTGGTGCTGATCTTCTATCTCGACGACAGCGCCGACAGCAAGCAGTTCGCCCCCGTGGTCTCGGAGCTGCAGCGGCTGTGGGGTGCACGCGTGGAGATCATTCCGCTCACCACCGATCTGCTCCAGAACCGCCCCGACGAGGGCACGAGTGACCCAGCCCACTACTGGAAGGGGCTGATCCCCCAGGTGGTGGTGCTGGATCCGGCCGGCCGGGTCGTCTTCGACGGCAAGGGCCAGGTGAGCAGTGAAGCCGTCAGTGCGGCCCTGAGCAAGGCCACCGGGCTCAATCCCGCCGGCAGCGCCAGCACCAGCGCCACCCGCAGCTTCAATGAGCTCAACAGCGAAGTGGTGCCCGCAGGCTGATGACCACCCCGCCGGGAGACTCCACACGCCGCGAAACCGACAGCCTCGGTGCCCTCGAGGTGCCGGCGCAGCACTACTGGGGTGCCCAGACCCAGCGGTCGCTTCACTTCTTCCCCTTCGGCGAGGCGATGCCGGAGCCGATCCTGCGGGCCTTCGGCCAGCTCAAGGCCGCCTGCGCCGAAGTGAACGCCAACCTGGGGGGCCTCGATCCGGCCCTGGCGTCCCTGATCGTGGCGGCGGCCGAAGAGGTGGCCAGCGGTGATCTGGCGGCGGAGTTTCCTCTGCGGGTCTGGCAGACGGGCTCAGGCACCCAGACCAACATGAACGTCAACGAGGTGATCGCCAACCGGGCGATCGAGGCGGCCGGAGGCGTGCTGGGCAGCAAGGCCCCGGTCCACCCCAACGACCACGTCAACCTGAGCCAGTCGAGCAACGACACCTTTCCCACCGCCCTGCACATTGCGGTGGTGCTGGAACTGGAGAGGCGGTTGATTCCCGCCGTGGAAGCGCTGATCAGAGCCCTGGATGCCAAGGCGGAGAGGTTTGCAGGGATCATCAAGATCGGTCGCACCCATCTGCAGGATGCTGTGCCGCTCAGCCTGGGCCAGGAGTTCGGCGGCTATGGGGCCCAGCTGGAGCTGGGGCTCGACAGTCTGCGTCACACGCTGCCCCAGGTTCGCCAGCTGGCGATCGGCGGCACGGCCGTGGGCACCGGCCTCAATGCCCCCCCAGGCTTCGGCGAGAAGGTGGCGGCACGGCTGGCCGAACGGATCGGCCTGCCGTTCAACAGCGCACCGAACAAGTTCCAGGCCCTGGCGGGCCATGAACCCCTGGCGGCAACCCATGGCGCTCTCACGGTGCTGGCCGGAAGCCTGCTGAAGATCGCCAACGACATCCGCTGGCTCGGCAGCGGACCCCGCTGTGGGCTGGGCGAGTTGATCTTGCCGGAGAACGAACCTGGCTCCTCGATCATGCCGGGCAAGGTGAATCCCACCCAGTGCGAAAGCCTCACGATGGTGGCCGTACAGGTGATGGGCAACAACAGCGCTGTGCAGATGGCGGCCAGCCAGGGCAACTTCGAGCTCAATGTGTTCAAGCCGCTGATCGCCCACAACGTGCTGGAGAGCATTGAGCTGCTCACCGGCGGCTGCACCAGCTTTCGCGAGCACTGCATTGAAGGGCTCCAGGCCAACGAGAGTCGCATCAGTGATCTGCTGGATCAGAGCCTGATGCTGGTGACGGCCCTCACCCCGGCGATCGGCTATGACCGCGCCTGCTCCATCGCCAAACATGCCCACGAGCACCGGCTGAGCCTCAAGGAAGCGGCCCTGGTGCTCGGCGAGATCAGCGCTGAGGAGTTCGATCGGTGGGTGAAACCGGAAGCGATGGTGTGAGTAATCCGGCAATTTGATTTCGAAAGCGTTGTGGGTGGGAATCCTCAGAGAGCGGCGATCTCTCCCGACCCATGACCAGCTCTTCGCGCCCACCGGGCCTGATCCAGCGGTACCGGGAGGAATTACAGGTGCGCCACTACGCTCGCCGAACCGTGAAAACCTACGAGCAGTGGCTGCGGCGTTTCCTGCGCTTCCACGGGATGCGCCACCCTCGGGAGATGGGAAGCGCGGAGGTGAATGCTTTCCTGAACCACCTGGCGGTGGAGCTGCAGGTGAGCGCCTCAACCCAGAACCAGGCACTGGCGGCGCTGTTGTTTCTCTACCGAGAGCTGCTGGAACGGGGTCTGGAGCTGGAGGGTGTGGTGCGGGCGCGGAACCGACGCCGATTGCCGGTGGTGCTGAGCGAAGCGGAAGTGCGGGCGGTACGCGAGCACTTGGAGGGGGATCCGGCCCTGGTAGTGGGACTCTTATATGGAAGCGGCTTGCGCCTGATGGAGGCCCTGCGGCTGCGCGTGAAGGATCTGGATTTCGAGCGGCGTGAACTGACCGTACGGGATGGGAAAGGCGGCAAGGACCGGCTCACGCTGCTACCCCAGAGCCTTGTGGCAGACCTGCAGCACCATCTGCTGGCTGTCAGGCAAGTGCATCAGGTGGATCTGGCTGCCGGGTGGGGCCAGGTGCTGATGCCCTATGCCCTGGCAAGAAAGTACCCCAATGCCGCTCGAGAGTGGGGCTGGCAGTGGGTCTTCCCTCAGGAGCGTCGCTGGCACGATCGAGCCTCAGGCACCCAGGGTCGCCACCATCTGGATCCGAGCCTCGTGCAGAAAGCCGTGAAGAGGGCCGTCTCTGCAGCTGGGGTGTTCAAGGCGGCCAGCAGTCACACCTTCCGCCATTCGTTTGCCACCCACCTGCTGGAGCGCGGCCAGGACATCCGGACGATCCAGGAATTGCTCGGCCACAAGGACGTGAGCACCACGATGATCTACACGCACGTGCTGAACCGCGGACCACTGGGCGTGCGCAGTCCCGCCGACATTCTGTAGCCCAATGAACAGATGGTTTGCGGACCCGTGAACCACGGCTAGATTTTGGTTCCATCCCCTGGAACCGATTGGCGCAAGAGGGTTCGGCAAGCTCTGAAGAGCGCATCCGCCTGTGGTTATCGGAAGGCAAGGGAACGGGGAGCATGGTTCACGGAACCCTCCAATGACTAGTTGTGCGGGCCATGCAAAGGCAACCAAGAGCCTGAAAGATGCGACCAAAATCTCACACATCCCCCATGGCCTGTGCTGCTTGGATAGGCTGCTCTATAATTCCCGCAAGGACAAGCTTGGCCGCAGTTCATGTCTGAGCAAGAAATCGAAGCCAACTTGATAGCCAGCCAGACTGAACTGAAATACGTTTATCGCGCAGATATCAATAGCCGTGCGGCGCTAGAGCTTAATTTTCGCGAGAAATTTGAGGCCCTGAATCGCGTCAAGTTGACGGACGGCGAGTTTGCCAGGCTGCTCGACGAGATCATCACGCCTGACGTCTTCGCTGCTGCCAGGCTCCTTCGCAATCTCAATGCCTTCACCCGAGACGACGGCACGCCGCTGAACTACTCGTTGGTGAACCTGAAAGATTGGTGCAAGAACGATTTTGAGGTGATCAATCAGCTCCGAATCAATACAGAGTACAGCCACCACCGCTACGACGTGATCCTGCTGATCAATGGCGTGCCGGTGATGCAGATCGAGCTCAAGAGCCTTGGCATCAATCCACGCCGGGCCATGGAGCAGATCGTCGAGTACAAGAATGATCCCGGCAACGGCTACACCCGCACGCTGCTCTGCTTCATGCAGCTGTTTGCCGTCAGCAATCGCGATCGCACCTATTACTTCGCCAATAACAACGCCCGTCACTTCGCCTTCAACGCCGAAGAGCGTTTCCTGCCGATCTATGAATTTGCAGGTGAGGACAACAAGAAGATCGCCCATCTCGACGACTTCGCCGCGCGCTTCCTGCCGAAATGCGATCTGGGGCGCACGATCAGCCGCTACATGGTTCTCCTAGCAGGCGAACAGAAGCTGATGATGATGCGGCCGTACCAGGTGTATGCCGTGCAGCATCTGGTGCGATGCATTGATGACGATAACGGCAACGGCTTCATCTGGCACACCACCGGCAGCGGCAAGACGCTCACCTCCTTCAAGGCGTCCACCCTGCTCAAGGAGAACCCACACATCCACAAGTGCGTGTTCGTGGTGGATCGCAAGGATCTCGATCGCCAGACCCGCGAGGAGTTCAACCGCTTCCAGGACGGCTGTGTGGAGGAAAACACCAACACGGCGGCCCTGGTGCGCCGCCTGCTGTCGGACGACTACGCCGACAAGGTGATCGTCACCACCATCCAGAAACTGGGGCTGGCACTGGATGAGAACAGCAAGCGCAATCAGCAACGGGCCAGGAGCGGCCAGGCCACCTATAAGGCGCAGCTCGAATCGTTGAAAGACAAGCGTCTGGTGTTCATCTTCGACGAGTGTCACCGCTCCCAGTTCGGCGAGAACCACAAGGCGATCAAGGCCTTCTTCCCCAGGGCCCAGCTGTTCGGCTTCACCGGCACGCCCATCTTCGAGGCGAATGCCTCCTCACAGAAGATCGAAGGTATCCATTCAGGGGTCGGGATGGCTCGCCAGGAACTCCGCTCCTGCTGATCTCTTGACGGCACGGTAATTCCCGCTTGTATCTCAGGCAGAGACTCCATGAGATGCCCACCCCTCCGGCCGGAATATCAGAAACGG
>NZ_JAHLZB010000035.1:0-17337 GCF_025128255.1 Synechococcus sp. CS-205 | reverse complement strand
GATCGTGGCAGCCAGCAGGGTGGGGATCATCAGCACACCGAACCAACCGACGTAGAGACGGTTGTTGGTGGAGGTGACCCACTCGCAGAACTGGCTCCAGGCAGACGCGCCTTGGCGCTGCTGAAGGGTGGTGGTCATGAGGACGGAAATGTGTGCCCCGGAAGGATCGGGTATGTAGACCAGACGATGTAGGAGGGGATCGAAATCCACTCGCGATAGCGCCCGACATTTACAGAATAGCATGAAATTGAGTTTTGTAAAGCCGTCTCCGGCTCAGCAGCCCACGTCCGGTCCACCACGGCGGATCAACCAGCTGAGCTGGGCTCACAGCCCGTGTGAGGGCGGAGGGCCCACGAAAGGGCCACGGAGAAGGCAGAATGTTTACATTCCGCAACAAACGCCATTGCGGTTGGCGAGCTTTTCCTCGAATCCATCTCGAGCGGTGTCATCACCCACACGGAACTGTCCTGGCTCACCGACCAGCAGAACAATGTTTCCTGCGTCGAGGAGGCCACGGCCCTTCGGCTCGGACGGCTTCTGGACCAAGGGTCCATCCAGCTGGGCTGCCGGCAGGACCCAGCGAAGCTTCGCCACGACCTGGTTCGGGAACAGTGGATCGAACCCTTCGGCCGCAGACGGCCATCACTGATCCGGGCCTGCGGACGTCCATTCCGCCAATCTCCGACTCTTGCGTTGTCGTCAGTTCATCTGCTGCCCTGTCACAGAACTGTTGATTGGCTTGCTGGCTGAGGACGAACGATCACGCAGCCATGGATTGCGCCGTTGACTACGGCCCTGAATCCCAAGGCGGCCAGAGAAATCAGGGTCTGCAATCCCAGCAAGCCATGCTTCGGTGAGGGGCTGGGACTGACCCGGAGCGTCAGGTCCTGATCCGGTTCCAGCACCACCGTCAGCGGGAAGAGCATCCCCTCAACCAAATTGTCGAAGGTGACCGTCGATCTCTGCGTCCTGCCGATCGAGGTGAATAGGGTCCGGTGTTCGCCGCCATTGAGGCCTGCCAGTGGTGGTGCCTGCCATGGGCTGCCCCAGGATCTATACCTCCGTGAAAATCAACACCCGCACCGACCGGGATCAATCGCTTGAGGACAAGGTGGCGAGCGTCGAGGCCCTGCTCTGAAGCACCCGCTACCGGCGCCTGATCTCCAGCTCCCGGAACCCTGTGGCCGGATCGATCTCGCGGTGGAAGCACCATTCCGGTAGCAACCCCACCACGATCTCGGCGGTGGTGCGCACCAGAGAACCCTCGCAGAGGTGACCACCGACCACGCGGCCCTCGGCATCGGCGACGCTGAGATGCAGGTGGGCCCCATCCGGCGAAAGGGTTCCCGCCAACGAGATGATCTCGAGATCCCCCGTCATCCGGGTGGGCGCTTCGCGTCCGGCCAGGCGCAGGCATGCCGTCGACAGGCTGCCGATGCCGCTGATCACACACCCCGCCTGCTCTCCCCGCTCGACCAGCAGCTGCTCCAGGCCAAGGCGCAGATCAGTGCCAGGCTTCAGGCGGATCGGCACCAATGGCAGGCCCAAGCCTGCTGATGGAAGGACCGGCCTCACAGGCGAGCCTGGCGCTTCACCAGCTGTTCCTGCTCCGCCTCGACAGCATTTCGATAGGCACTGATGAAGTGGTTGGGTCCCACATCGCTGCTCATGGGAGGAAACACCCATGGCTCTCCAGCATGGACGTAGGTCAAGGACCTGGCTCTTGTCGGTGGCAGTGATGGCACCAGATCGCCGAGATTTACAACCCGATAGGTGTTGGGCAGAGTTCGGCTGAAGTGTTCAGCGAATTCGGGATCACCCAACCTGGGTCCTGCATAGCTGTAGAGGCGGATCTGATCTCTTAAAGAAGGCAGCTTCTGAGCAATGTCAAGGGCTGCGAGCATCGCCAGAGGCGACCCAAGACTGTGACCAGACACATAGAGTGGCTTTGATTGATCCAGTCGCTTTGCTGCAGCGATGATGGGCTTGGACAACTCAGAATAGATTGTCGCAAAGCCATGGTGAATGGCACCCTTGAAGTCGAAACTCGGCACTGCATCCGATCGAACCTGATTGGCGCGCAGCGTTTCCAGCCATTCGTTTGCGCGCTGCGTTCCCCGCAGAACCAGGATATTATTGGTTTTACCCTGAAGAACAAAACCCCAGAAGACGGGGTAACTCCACTTGATCACCAGGGCCTGGCCAGCAAGATGCTGAACCAGACTCTTAAGCCTCATTGTTCTTGCCACAAGAGGATCATTCAGGAGATTACCATCAATATCGATGGTGCGCTTGGCTGTGACTGTGTCAGGTCCTTTGATGGAAGCTACCTGAGAATACTGATCCAAGCGTAGGCTGTAACTTGGCAAACCAGTGATGGAGCCATTGAAGCGTAAGTCAAACTTTCCTGTTATGTACTGCTCTGTAGCCAGACGACTACACTGGATCAAGATCTTGGAAACAGTTCGATCGTAGGGCGTATCAGGCGACTGAAGACTTAGAGATTCAACAATTTGTTCAACTTCAGCTGACGACTCCAGGTCTCCCTCGATAGCCTGGTTCACCGAATTCTGCACATATTTAGGATTGTTCAGCAAGGCGTCTGTCAGGCTTTGCTGCTCGGCTTCTCGAGAACGCCGCAGCCGTCGCTCATGAATGCCGGAGAGCAATCCACCGACACCCAGGCCTGCCAGTAGAACTTGCCGACGCGTTATCTTACTCATGACTTCCAACGGCATACTCCCGCGAGCGTCGCCTGATAAAACCAAGAAAGAAAAACTGGTTGACTGCTGCCCCGAATGTCCAGGTGCCGCTCATCAGGGCTCCAGATGTGGAGAAGTGGTCCACAAGTGGAATCGACACGCCCAACACAACAAGGATGAGCCAGGTCAGAGTCGCCACCGCCAACGCACCGAGGACATTCAGGACTTCACCACCAATGGTGATGGGGTTAATGGAGATTGCAAACTGCCAGCACTTTCCGACATGCCAGATCATGGTCAGGAGCAGAGCTGCCGCGATGACCAGAGAGGGCGTCAACAACATAGGAACAAGGCCCAGGATCGCGAGCCCAATGGCATAATCAACAACCAGGCGTTGCCCACGTTGATAACGGCGCATCAGGGTCAACATATCAGCCGCTGAAGAGCTTGCAGAAGGTGGCATCCCGTTCTTTCAGACAGTGCTGACGACAGTCTCGATGCCTACATCATCCTCTGTCGGGGTGATCCGGCACAAGTCCTGCTGCACCCGTATCGTTTCGCCATCCCAGCAGCAGCTTGGATCGGCTGACGGAGCGTTGAGGTCGGCCGATGGTCTCAGCCATCATGCGCCTGCAACCCCGCGCCCAAGAAGTCCGCCTGTGACCCTGCCTGCCCGCCTGCCCCGCGCCTTGGTGCTGGGCCTGGCCTTCCCGCTCATTGTGCTGAATCTGTGGGTGTTTGGCTCGCTTTATCGCGCCTTCGAAGGCATCGCCTCCACCTTCATCCTGGCTGGGGTGATCGCCCTGATCCTCAACCTTCCGGTGCGGCTGCTGCAGCAGCGGCTGGGGATGAGCCGCTGCTGGGCGATCGGCTCGGTCTTCGGCCTCTTCCTCGGCCTCGTGGGCCTCGCGGCCGCCACCCTGCTGCCTGTTCTGGTCATTCGCTTCTTCGCTCTGACGCAGGTAGTGCCCGAATGGATCACGACCACCGCCGACCGGCTGGCCTCAATCTCCGGCCAGGCCGCCTATCTGGGGGTGCCGATCGACGCCGGAGAGATCATCCGTGGAATCGCGGGGAACCTCACCGCTCAGCTGGAGGGACTGTTGCTGAACATCCCCGGGTTCATCGCCGGGTCACTTGGCAACTTCTTCAGTCTCTTCTTTCTGTTTGTGCTCACCGTCTTCTTCCTGATCTATGGAGGTGAACTGGTGCGCAACTGCCTGGTGTCGTGGCTGCCGGGGGAGAGTGGTCTGAGGGTGCTGGGTGTGCTTCGGCGCAACTTCAACAGCTACATCTTCAATCAGCTGATTCTCTCGGCGGTGCTGATCGGCATACTCACGCCAACCCTGTGGCTGCTGCGAGCACCTTTCCCGTTCCTCTCGGGAATCACGATCGGCCTGATGGGATTCATTCCCTTCGGCGCCATTCTCGGCATCCTGGTGGTCAGCGTGCTGTTCATGCTCAAGAGCTTCTGGCTGGGGCTCCGCATCTTCGCGGTGCTGATCGTGGTGGATCAGGTGATCGAGAACGTGCTGCCGCCTCGGCTGCTGGGCAAACTCACAGGCCTCAACCCGATCGTGATCCTCTTCTCGGTGATGGTGGGAGCCACGCTGGCTGATTTCTACGGCGTGATCACCGCTGTGCCGATCGCCGCCACCATCAAGGCTCTGGCCCTGGATCCCGCTCCGGATCCGGCTCCGGATCGGGCCCTGGGGGTCAGAGCCTGAGATTCGGACAGATCAGATCGGCTTCCCGGGCAGGATCGCTGCGCCAGCCCGCGAGCAAGCCCTCCAACTCGGTCCTGAGCTGTCCAAGGTCGCTGATCTGTCGCTCGATGCGCTTGATCTGATGCTTGAGCATCGCCTGGATGTCGTGACAGGGCAGCTCGCCGGCATCGTGCACCGCCAGACAGCTCTGGATCTCCTCCAGGGAGAGGCCCAGGGTCTTGAGCCGGCGGATGAACTCCAGACGCCGCAGGCTGTCTTCGGCGAACAGGCGGTAGCCACCCTCGCTGCGGCCGATTGCCGGCAGCAGGCCGAGGTCTTCGTAGTAACGGAGGGTCTTGACCGGCAGTCCGCTGCGGGCGGCCAGGGCACCGATCTTCATGGCGCTGCCTGGCGTCGGGCGCAGGGTGGTCCCCATCGGATTGACTCTCCATTCCTATGGAAACTTTAAATCCGCCCCGGCCGCACGGATGCCCTGCCATGGCGGGCTTGGGTCTGGCTCTGCTCGTGGCGGCGGCTCCGATCATCCTCACAGTCCCCTCCGGCTCTTTGTCCAACCCAGGCCAGCGTCAGAGCTGGAAAAGGGCGTCGAACTTGTGATAGTCGGGCTTGCGCAATCCCTCCACCGCCAGCATGCGCCGCAGCTCGATGATCTCGACCCGCTGGGCGAGAATCACCTCCCGGGCAAAGCGGAGGATGGTGCTGTTGCTGCTCTTGGCCAGGGCGTCATGGGCCATCATCAGCGCGCCGCCGTGGTGCTCCAGCATGCCCTCGAGGAACCACACCACCCGGTTCTCTCTGGTGGGGCCGTCGCCCATCATGCGCATGCCATCGATCTGGGCCTGGCTCATGCGGGTCAGGCCCGAGAGGCTGTCGGGATCACCACCTGGAGCCAACGCCACGGGGTACACCGGGGCCTGGGGATACCAGGCCTTGCGCCACAGTCCCATGGCACGGATTTCGTTGGCCTGATCGCGCCAGATCGTCTTGCCCAGGGCCCCGACGCCGGGCTCGCCGATGCCGAAGACGAATTCGCTCATGCGCAGGGCACCGGTGTGGTGCTGCACCATGCCGTCGATGAAGCGCAGGTCGTAGGTGGCGCCGGCGGGGCCCAGGTCATGGTCATGGGAATGGGCGCCATGGTCCATCGGCTTGTTTTCTTCGGCTCCTGGTGCAGGGGAGACCATCGGCATCGTGTGGTCGTGATGCCGGTGATCCGAGGCCGGATCCATCTGGGATCGTGCGGCCGGAGCCGTGATGGCCAGGACGCCAAGACCGATCAGGACGGTAGGGAGCAAGGGGTGGCGCATCACCGGAAAGCGGATCGCGCCAACCGTATGGTCTCCTCCCCACTGGAGAGTCAAGCTTTCGCGCCAGGGGGAGGCTCTACGGTCAAGGAATGGCCATCGACATCAGGCGCCGTCAGGTTCTCGCCCTGGGCCTTGCAGGCCTGGGCTCCACCCTTCTCGGCCGACGGCTGTGCGCCCAGCAGGCGAGAACCCCCGGCCTGGCGGATCTGGAGCTGGTGGCACGCCCCGTCGCGGGGAGGATCCCCGGCGGGCCCAGTGCCCCGCTCACCTACAACGGCCTCACCCCAGGCCCCTTGCTGGAGCTGCAACCCGGCGATCGCGTGCGCCTGCGCCTGCGCAATGAGCTCGATCAGCCCACCAATCTGCACTTCCACGGCCTGCACATCCCCCCCAGCGGCAGCGCCGACAATGTTTTTCTCTCGGTGCTGCCGGGGGACAGCTTCGACTACGCCTTCACCCTGCCCGCCGATCACCCGGCCGGTCTCTTCTATTACCACCCGCACCACCACGGCACCACGGCCGATCAGGTGTTTGCCGGGCTGGGCGGCGCCCTGGTGGTGCGCGGAGCGCTCGATCGAATCCCGGAGGTGGCAGCCGCCACCGAGGCCATCCTGGTGCTCAAGGATTTCGCCAGTGCCGCCGCCCCCCAGGGCCAGGGCCAAAGCATGGGAATGGGGATGGGCCGTGCGCTGGGTCGCCAGGGGCCGCTGCTCACGGTCAACGGCGAGCTCCAGCCCTCCCTGGAGCTGCCCAGCGGTGGTCTGATCCGCCTGCGCCTGCTCAACGCCTCCAACTCCCGCCTCTACCGTCTCGCCCTGGAGGGCCACCCCCTGGTGCTGATCGGCACCGATGGCGGTGCCATCGGTGCCCCCCAGACGCTCCAGGAGCTGGTGCTGGCACCGGGCGAGCGGGCCGATCTGCTGGTGCAGGGCAACCAGCCCCCCGGCACCTACCGCCTGCTCGACCTGTGGAGTGGTGGGCGGCCCCAGACCCTGGCGAGCCTGAACTACCGGGGATCGGTGACGCCCCTGCCGCTGCCGACGACCCTGATCCCCGTGCCGGCCCTGCCGGAGCCCCAGCGGACCCGCCGCTTCGTGCTCTCCCATGGGATGGGGAGAGGTGGTGGTGGCATGGGCATGGGGATGGGTGGCATGGGCGCTGGCGGCCGCATGGGCGGGATGGGCATGATCTTTCTGATCAATGGCCGGGCCTTTGCCCACGCCCGCACCGACACCCGCGTGACCCTGGGCGATAGCGAAGACTGGCTGATCGTCAACGGCGACCCCCATCTCGACCATCCTTTTCACCTGCACATCAATCCGTTTCAGGTGATCAGCCGCAACGGCCGCCCAGAACCCCAGCGGCAGTGGAAGGACACGGTGCTGGTGCGTTCAGGCGAGGAGGTTCGCCTGCGGGTGGCCTTCAGGGATTTCCCGGGGCGCACCGTGTACCACTGCCACAACCTCGACCATGAGGAGATGGGGATGATGGGAGTGCTTCAGATCGAGCAGGCCCGGGGCTGAGGCCCGGCTCCCAGGCCCAGCTCAGCCAACGGCGAGGGCCTCCATCCCCTTGGTCTGGGTGGATTCCAGGAAGAGAGTCTGACTGGGATAGGCGAAGTCGATGTTGTTCTGCTGGAACGTTTCCATGATGCCGTGGTTGATCTGCTGCTGCATATCGAGAAACAGAACGATATCGGAATCGGGAATGAAATAAACAAACTCGAATTCCAGAGCGCTGTCGGCAAAACGCGTGAAATGACAGCGATCGAATTCCGCCGGTGGATTGGATCGAATCACAGCCTCAACGAGGCCAGGAATCGCCTTGACTGTTTCCAGTGGGGTTTGATAAAGCACGCCGATGGTGGTGGCCACACGCCGCTTGGGCAGATCTCCATAGTTCTGAATCACCTTGCTCAGCAGGTCTTCATTGCTGATCACAATTCGCTCCCCACTCAGGCTGCGGATGGCTGTGGAGCGGATCCCCACCCTTTCCACGGTTCCCAGCACATCCTCAAAGCAGATGAAGTGCCCGATCCTGAACGGCTCATCGAAGAGGATGGTGAGGTAGTTCAGGAAGTTGGAGATCGGTCCCTTCAGGGCCAAGCCAACGCCGATGCCAGCCCCCGCCAGGGAGGCATAAATGGCGCCCATCTGAACGCCCTGGTTCTGCAGAAACACCAGCAGTCCAAGAATCCACACAAATGAGCGGATCATCGGCTCCAGGCCCTGCAGCAGTGTGAGCTGGTTGTGGCGGCCGAGACGGCGCAGCGAGCGATCCAGCAAGATCAGCAGCACCCGATTGAGCAGACGCACGATCAGCACGATGGCCAGGAACAGCGCCACGGCTTCCAGAAACCGATCGATACCCTCTCCAAAGTTGAGCACTTCGACTTCCGCCACCAGCGACCGCCAACCCCACCAGAAGACAGCGAGGTAGCCGATGGGTGCGGCTGTTCTCATCACCGAGCGAATCAGATGATCATCGGTGGGGCTGGGAGTTCTGCTGGCCAGACGCATCAACCACCGCCCGATCAACTTCAGCGACACCATCACCACGGCGCTGCCCAGCAGCACTTTCGCTGCGACAATCAGCAACGACCAACCGAATTCAGCCACAGGTAAGTGTTAATAATTCGTCAGGGTAACAAACCTTCCCCGCCACTGCGTTCATGCCACCCAAGCAGTTGGCAGTCGCCCATACAGTTCACTGGCACAACCTGAGACTGCTGCGGTGCTGAGCCGACTCCTCGGCGTGATTGCCGCCACCGCCTGGCTGTCGAGCCCTCTGGGCCTGGCCCAGGAGAGCCCGAACTGCACGGCCCTGCAGGAGCACCACCGGGCCCTCTCCGCCCAGGCCCTGCAGCAGGAGATTCTTCTGCTCAAGGCCGTGCGGCAGAGGCTCTGCCCCGCCATCAGCCAGCAGGCGGACAACCCTCAGCCGAACAAGGCGGCGGTGGAGCCGCTCGACTTCGACGCCCTGCTCAGCTGCCGCCATCGCGCCGAAGCCGAGCTCAAGGCCACACGCACGCCCCTTTACCGCAACCGGGAGCGCCTTGTCTTCTACACACCCCAGGGTGCGTCCCTGGCCAAGGCCGGCGATGACTGGCTGGAGCGCAAGGACCAGGCCGGCTGTCCCTGAACCAGCGGGGTTCAGCCAGGGGCCGCCCCCATGGCCGCCAGCAGCCGTGGCGCCAGCTCCTCACCGCTGCGCAGGGCACCCTCGATCCGGCCGAAACCGGGGCCACTGGTGAAATCCCCGCAGAAGCCGATCCGGCTCTGCGGGCAGAGTGTCAACGGGCTGGGAAGGCCGGGGCCTTCGGGGAAGGCCGCCCCCCAGCGCATCAGCTGAGGCTCGGCGCCCTGCAGTGCCGTTGACGTGATCCAGGGTTCCAACACCGCCAGGAGGGCCGCGCCGAGCGCTTCGATCAGTTCCTGCTCCCGCTGCGGCGAGGGGGTGACCCCTGGCAGCCGGGCCACCGACGATCGCGACCCGACCACATCCGCATGGAGCGTGGCGACCTCGGCTGTGGAGTGGGCCACCACCACGCAGCGTCCATCCTCCAGGGGCTGAATCGAGAGCCGCGAGAGACCCCAGCGCGCCTGGGCCGCTGCGTCGAAGCTCAGCAGGCGAAAGGGAAGCCGCCGCCAGGCTTCAGCCAGCGGGGGCTGGATCAGCAGCAGCAGCGCGCTGCGCGGGCTGCAGTCGATCGAGGCGATGGCCGCAGCGGCCCTCTCCAACTGCCCATCCCCCAGCTGCCTGACCAGCGGCTGCAGCGGTGGTTCAGGCCAGCCCAGCAGTGCCTGACAGCGGGGATGCGCCAGCAGGGTGCCACTGAGCACCAGCCAGTCGGCAACTCCCAGCCGCTGCTGCTGGTGATCGAGCAGGTCCCAGCCGCCGTCTGCGCTCCGCTCCAGATGCCGCACCAGGCAGCCGCCATTCAGCTGGAGGTCGGTGCCACCGAGCTCCAGCATCCCCCGGCAGAGCTGATCCATGCCGCCACGGCCCCGGTAGAGCGCCCCCTGAGTGAGCGGATCGGTGGCCCCGGCGATGAGCTGACCCTGGCCATCGAGCTGTGCCAGGGAACCTGACCACGGCTCGATCCACCCCCCCTCCAGCAAGGGAGCCAGCAGCGCCGGCTCCGGGGTCGTGGTGATCGAGAACAGCGGTGCTCCGTGGTCGAAACGCAGCAGGGGGTCATGGCGGGAACGGCGGCTGCTGGCCCGCCCCCCGGGTCCCCGGCCAGATTCCCAGAGGCCGATCGGACCACGCCAGCCCAGCTGACGCACCCGGGCAGCCAGGGCACAACCACCAACCCCGGCACCGATCACTGCCACTGACGGGACAGCCGGATCACAGCCGCGTCCCGTCATCAACTCCAACGGTCTCAGATCAGGCTCAGGTCACAGTTTCGGCCACGCTCTCAGGCGCCCTGGCCCGCCGAGGAGGCCTGCTGGTAGAGCTGCTCGAGTCGCTCACGGCTGAGGTCCACCATCATCACTTCTTCGCCGGGGCTTGGGGCCTCGGGGTGGCGCCGACGGGGAGAGGCGATGCGCTCGCTGCTGCGCAGGTTCTGGGTCATCAGGGCGAAGGCGCCGCCCAGGATGACGGCGAAGCAGACCATATAAATCAGTGGGGCAATCACGTTGATCAGGGTTGTCATGGGTTTCCGGCGTTCCGGGCATCCTAGTGTGAAGAACTGTTAACCGTGGTTGGCTCCTCCCGGCGGCCGGGTCCCGGCTTCTGGGCGATCACCGCAAAGAACGGATCCCCGTGGCCCCCCAGCCAGCCCAGCGCCCCCTGGGCCCGGGTCGACTCGGCGACCAGCTTCGGCAGCGGCCAGCCCTGGGCCACCAGCACCCGCACCACGTACTCCAGGTGATCCCGGTCGCTGCCGTCGGTCCAGATCTGGGGAGCTTTCTGCATGAACATCCGATTGGAGAAGGCCACGATCAGTTGCCCCTGCGGCCGCAGGATCCGCAGCAGCTCCGCCGCGATCGCCTCCGGTTGCTGCAGGTACTGCCATCCCGCCACGATCAGCACCGCATCCACGCTCGCGTCCGCCAGGGGCAGGACCTGGTCGCGGTTGAGGTTCTGCAGCCAGTGCTGATCCAGGCGCGGGTTCGCCTCCAGCTCCCGGGCGTTGAGGCCATGGCCGATCACCCGCTCATAGCGGACCTCCTCGGGCAGGTGGCTGACCCAGCTGCTCATCAGGTCCAGCACCACCGCGCAGGGCGGGATCCGCTCGCGGTAGAGCGCCGTCAGCCGGTCGCGGAAGCCACCGTCGAGGTGCTGCACGAAGCGGGGCTCGGCGTAGAAGGCGGCGTCATCGGAGCGATCCAGCTTGAACCGCTCGGCCTCGCTCAGCACCTGCACCGCCATCGCCCGTCCTGCAACGTCATTGATGTGCCCCATGCTGGCCACAACAAGCGCCCCACGATCGATCAGATCGTCGGATGGGCATGGGAGGCCATTGCCGTCATGAAGTGGCTGCCACGCAGCAGGGATCAGTACATCTGAACTACTCTGGCGATCCCTGAGCGGCTGCCCATGACCACCGACCCGGCGCTCACCGGAGGGTTCAGCGAACCGTTCACGCCCCTGCCCCTGCGTGAGCGGCGCCGGGCCCTGACGCTGCCCCTGGCCGGCGACAGCGTGGCGGCCGGCTTCCCCAGCCCCGCCGACGACTACGTCGAAACCGGCATCGACCTCAACGAACAGCTGATCCGCCATCCCAGCAGCACTTTCTTCCTGCGCGTCAGCGGCGATTCGATGATCGGCGCCGGCATCCACCACGGCGACCTGCTGATCGTCGACCGCAGCGTCGAGCCCCGCCACGGCCGGGTGGTGGTGGCAGCGGTTGAGGGGGCCTTCACGCTCAAGCGCCTGGTGCGTCACCAGGGCCGGCTGCGGCTGGAAGCCGCCCATCCCGCCTACCCGCCCCTGGAGCTCAGCGATGCCGACGACACCCGCCTCTGGGGTGTGGCCATCCATGTGATCCACCCGCTCTGAGGGCGCCGATGGGCTGGGCCACCGTGCTGATCGACGGCAACAACTTCTATGCCTCCTGCGAAGCGGCGCTCGACCCGTCCCTGATCGGCCGGCCGCTGGTGGTGCTCTCCAACAACGACGGCTGCATCGTGGCCCGCAGCGCCGAGGCCCGCGCCCTGGGCATCCCGATGGGCAAGCCCTACTTCCAGGTGCGGCGGGAGCTGGAGTGCCTCGGCGTGGTGGTGCGCAGCTCCAACTACGCCCTCTACGCCGACATGAGTCAGCGGCTGATGCTCACCCTCGAGCCCTGGGTGGAGGAGCTGGAGGTGTATTCGATCGACGAGGCCTTCGGCCGGCTGCACCGGCCCGCCGCCGGCGACCTCAGCGCCTGGGGCCGCGCCCTGCGCCAGCAGGTGCGACGCCACCTGGGACTGCCGGTGGCGGTGGGCATCGCCCCCTCCAAGGTGCTCGCCAAGCTGGCCAACAAGCTGGCCAAGGGCGATCCGGCCCACGGTGGCGTGTTCGATCTGGGGGCCCTGGCTGATCCCGACCCCTGGCTGGAGGCCGTGGCGATCGAGGACGTCTGGGGCATCGGCCGCAAGCTCTCGCGCTGGTGCCGCCTGCGCGGCGTGGCCAATGCGCTCCAGCTGCGCGAGCTGGCCAGCGGAGAGCTGCGGGCCAGGGCCGGTGTGGTGGGGCTGCGCCTGCAGCAGGAACTGCGCGGCCACAGCTGCCTGCCCCTGGTGGCCGCCCCGCCCGCCAAGCAGGAAACCTGCGTGAGCCGCAGCTTCAGCGAACCGATCCGGGAACTGGGGCAGCTGCGTGAGGCGATCGCCACCTACATCAGCCGTGCCGCCGAGAAGCTGCGCCGCCAGCGCCAGCGTGCCGGCACCATCACCGTGTTCGTGCGCAGCAGCCCCTTCAACGGCACCCGCTTCTACGCCAACGCCGCCACCGCGACCTTGCCACTGGCCAGCAACGACACCGCCGTGCTGCTGGCCGCCGCCCTGCCCCTGGCCGAGCGGCTGCTGCGGCCCCACAAACCTCTGCAGAAGGCCGGTGTGCTGCTGCAGAACCTGCAGCCGCTGGAGCAGTTGCAGCACCATCTGCTCGCCCCCCTGCCGCCGGAGCAACAACGGCGCCGGGAGGTGCTGATGGCCACCATCGACGGCCTCAACCGCCGCTTCGGCCGCGGCACGGTGCAGTGGGCCGCCTGCGGCCTCAAGCCGGCGTGGGCGATGAAGCGCCAGCGCCTGTCGCGGGCCGCCACCACCCGCCTGAGCGACATCCCCGTGGTGCACAGCGATTGAGCTGCGGCACTCAGCTCCGGTTGCGGGGCGGCCGGTCGTTGCCGGCCAGCAGCAGGCGTTCCCACTGGCCGAGCTTCCAGAAGCCGGCGCCCGACAGGCCGGCCACGCCCACGCCGGCGGCCAGGGCCAGGGGGGTGTGGAACCAGGCGATCGCCAGCAGGGCCAGCCAGGCCAGGGGAGGCAGCAGCGGCCGCCAGCGCCGGATCCGGCGCAGGGCGCCGGAGCAGCTGCGGCAGTGGCGGGTGTGGCTCTCGTAGCGCTCCACCAGCGCACGGCGCCCAAGGCGCGGTGGCAGCGGCTGAGCAGGGAACGGCTCGCCAGCCCCGCTCACCACCCAGTCGCGCAGGGCCTTGACGTAGGCATCGGCACCGGTGGCCAGGTGGCAGGCGCGGCTGAGGCCCTCACTGCCGCCACGGGCCTCCAGCACCCGCTCCTGCCAGTGGAGGAAGATCTGGTCGTCTTCCAGCACGGTGTGGTTGCCGATGTGCTGGAGCCACTGGGGACGCAGGCGCAGCAGCCGGCCCGGCCAGGGGGACTCGAACTGGAACGGGAAGCGGGCGAACAGCCGGCACTCGCCCGGCCGGGTCGGCGTGGCGTACACCACGGTGAGGATGCGGGCGAAACCACGGGCGGTGAGGTCGTGCCACATCAGGCCCGGAGCGAGGAAGGTGGTGAACTGGCTGCCGAGCTTGCCCCGGCGGGGGCCCTCCTCCCAGACGCCGCTGAACCCCCCGGGGCCGGCCTGCTCCAGCCGCAGGTCCACCGGGCCGGCCGTCTCGCGTCGACCCACCGTGGCGTGATGGGTGAAGGGAACGTGGCTCACATCGAGCACGTTCTCCAGCAGGGTGAGGGCGTCGTAGGGGAGGTCGCGGAAGGTGTCCTGCACCAGCCAGCCGGCCTCCGTGTCCTCCAGGACGGGAACAAGGGGCAAGGGCACCGCGGCGGACGCCTCGGGCGCTCCGGCGAACACGAACAGCATCCCCTGGCCGGTGGCGGTGGCGTAGGGGCGACAGGAGCTGCGACGGTCACTGGGCTGGCTGCCGGCGCTGGCCTGGGGGATGGAGGTGCAGTGGCCTTCGCCGTCGAAGCTCCAGCCGTGATAAGGGCACTCCAGCTCACCGGCGCCATTGAGCCGCCCTTCGGAGAGCGGCACCAGGCGGTGGGGGCAGACATCGGCGAAGGCCCGCCACTGACCCCCTTCAGACGTGGAATCGCCTTTCCGCTCGAACCAGAGCACCAGGTCATCGCCCAGGAGGGTGAAACCCGTGGGCCGAGCTGGATCCAGATCACGCAGATAGGCCACCGGATACCAGGCGTTGCGCCAGGCCAGGCTCTGCTGAGCGGAAGCCGTGGGGAGGGTTTCGGCGCTGACGCTGCTCACAACAAGGAATGCATGCAAAGGGGATGGTGGCAGGCCCGGCCCGGCGACCGTGAAGCTCCGCATCAAGAGCGGAGATGGCCTCCTGCAGACAGTCGTTGGCTTCCCTGGCCCGCTCGAGGGTCCCGGTCGACCAGAACAGGCCGGGTTGACTGGCCGGCTCGGCCACCAGCTCCACGAGCATGCCGTGGACCTTGGCCATCACGACATAGAAGTTCAGCAGCGTCTCGCGAGGGCTCTCCCCCACCACCTGAGCAATCGGGGCCTCCCGCCAGCGCTGTCAGCCAGAGCCAGAGCCAGAGCCAGGGCCAGCGCCGACGACGTCTGCTGAGGGGGGTCCCGAGTGCCATGGAAGTCGTTGTGGCCGCTGCAGGATCTAGCCAGCGGGCCACTCGCCCTCAGGAAAAGCCCCCGGGTTTGGGGCGGCGGCTGGAGAGGGAGAGGTTCACGTTGCCGCTGGGAGTGACGTTGGTGGCGGCACCTGGTGGACGGAGTCCAGCCGGCTGCGGCCCGGCGATCACGTTGAAGGCCAGGGACCAGCGCTCCCCGTCGCCTCGGAACGGCGGCACCGAATGGGGCTGCCAGGCGGGAAACACATAGAAATCACCCGGCACGGGATGGGCGTAGTGCACCATGCCGGTGTGGAAGCTCTGGATGTGCCACTCCTCCGGACCGTGGAAGCAGAGCTGGCCATCGAAGCTGTCGGGTCGGATCTGGGCTGGAACCTTCAGGAACACCACCCCCGAGAAGCTGCCGCCATGGGTGTGGACCGGGTTGTAATCGCCGGAGCGCTGGGCATTGAGCCAGACATCCACAAGCTGCAGGCTGTAGCGCCCGGGGATCCAGGGTCCTCGGCCCTGGGGGGGCTGCCGCTCGATCACATGGCGGATCCAGTGGTCACAGCCCGGCAGGATCACCGTGCTGGCCAGGCTGCTCACGGCCGGGTGCTGGGGTGGCAGCTCCCGCTGCTGGTCCAGTTGACCGGCCAGTTTGACCGAGGCATCCGGGGAGGTGTCCGGATCGGCGAGCACCTGGCCGGCCAGGGTGATGAGCTGGGTGAGCAGCGCCTGCTGGAGATGCCCCTTGAGCACGTAGCGGGGGAACAGGCTCAGCATCTCCATCGAGGGGGCGTCCTGCAAACCCGTTCCAGCAGCGGTCTTGAAGCCTACGGGACCCGCTCAGAGAGCTTCGTAGCGCACGTTGAGATTCAGCTTGCCCGGACCCAGCGCCGTGGCCTGCAGCACCAGCACGGCGGTTTTGCCGGCCGGAGTGCCGTCCACGCTCGTGCCCGCCGGAGGATCGAAGACCAGATTCAGGCCCCAAGGGCCTGAGACGGTGTTGATCGTGCGCTCGCTGTAGCCCTGGCTGCTGAGCGAAGCGCGCAGCTTGGCGAGCAAGCCCTCGGGCGTTCCGCCCAGCTGGCCGTTGAGGCTGATCTGCCCCACGGCGTTGGCCGCGAACAGGCTGGGCAGGCTGGCTGGGACCGGCAGCTTCAGCCCCTTGAGCAGAGAGGCGGCCGGGGCGGCGAAGGCCGCTGTGGCCCCAAGGAGCACCGCCGCGGTGGCCGTGAGCAGCATGCGCAGAAGGGTCAAGCGTGGAGGTGCGGCTGGGATCAACCTAGGGCGGTTGGATTCAGGCACTTTTCTGAGCTGCCCTGGGCGGCATGACGCGACGGTCGCTGGGGATGCTGCCAGCTGAGCCAGCCCGAGCCGCTCAGGCAGAGCGCCATCAGTACCCCGGCAATCAGCCACCAGGGGGGGCGGGGCGAGCGGTGGTGGCGTTGGAGATCTGGCACGGGCCAACGATGCCGTCGACCTGTGGCTGTGGCGTGATCCTGGTGGCCACAGCTGTGGCTGGATGTGACTGGGGCGTTGCGTCTGATCAGCAAACACAGCTCAGCAGTCGCAGCTCAGCAGCAGAAAGGCCCTGGTTGTCCAGGGCTTTTTGCTGCACCGTTCCCGTGCTGCGGGGACTGCGGGGATGCAGACCTTCGCTCGCCGGTGCCAGTTGAGTCTCGCCCTTCTCGCTCCGAATTGGGGTGGGGAATGCCACAGGCTCAGACTGAAGCTGAATCGGAGTGAGCAGGAGTGCCATGGATCGCTCGCGCTTCGCCGACCGCAGGGAAGCAGGAGAGCAGCTGACCGTTGCCCTTCAGGCCTGGAGCGGATGCGGCGCCAACAGCAGCGTGATCGCCCTGCCCAGGGGGGGAGTGGTGGTGGGAGCGGCGGTGGCGCAGGGCCTGCAGCTGCCGCTGCGCACCTGGGCCGTACGCAAGCTCGCCGATCCCAGGGAGCCCGAGGTGGCCATCGGTGCGATTGCCCCCGGGGGGGTGGCGCTCTGGAATGAGTTGGCCGGTGGAATGGAGCAGCTGACACCCCAGGTCAGGAAGCAGATGCTGGCCGGGCAGGAGCAGGAACTGCGGCGCCGACGCCGTCTCTATGGCGACCCTGCTGCAGAGGAGCTCAGTGGACGCCATCTGATCGTGGTGGACGACGGGATCGCCACCGGATGGACAGCCCGGGCTGCGCTCTTGTCACTGCGACAGCTGAATCCCGCGAGCATTGTGCTGGCAGCTCCAGTCTGCGAAAGGACGCTCAGACCGGAGCTGGAGACCTTGGTGGAGCAGCTGGTGGTGCTGCGCTGGGTCCACCGGCTGCAGGCGGTGGGCCAGTGGTACGACCACTTCGAGCCCGTCGAGGATGAGCAGGTGCTGGCCCTGCTGGCCGGACGGGTCTGAGGGCCAGCCGTGGGTGTTCGGCTCAGCCGACAGCGGCAGCAGCCCGATCGAAGTAGGTGCCGATCTCGGAGGAGAGGGCGGAGCAGTCACCGGGGGTGATGCCGTTGCGATCGTTGACGAGAGCCAAGGCGGCATCCTTCATCTTGCGGACCCCTTCGGCCACGGAAGCGCCGGGGACGCCGAGG
>NZ_JAHLZB010000034.1:0-37639 GCF_025128255.1 Synechococcus sp. CS-205 | reverse complement strand
GAGTAGCGAGGCCAGCTCAGGTGCGGCACAATGGGTCTTGGGCATGGTCTGTCTGGTTGAGGTGGTTCTCAAACCAGGGAAACGGGCCTGCCCACCCCTTGCAACGCCAGCCGCTGGGCCAGCCGCCTGAGGTGCGCGGCCGTTTCAAGGGCGATCGGCAATTGATCACCCGTCACCATCTTGACCTTCACTCCCATCTGGAAGGCTGTAGCGATGGTCTCTTTGGCTTCCTCACGGGGAGGATCAAACAGGGGCAAGACACCAAGAAACTGCCATTCCTGTTGTGCATCCATGCGGGCCACACCCAGCGAACGGAAACCGCGTGCTGCAAACCCGCTGATCGCGCTTTCGACGGCGGCCTTCACCTGGGCACCATTGGCCGACAACGCCAGGATCACTTGAGGTGCTCCCTTGGTGACCTTGAACTCCAGCCCGTCCAATCCCCTGACGGTGGCTTCGGTTCGCTTATGAACAGGATCGAAGGGCTGGAAATGAACCAACTGGTAATCCTCCAGGCTCTGATCTTTGGGAAGGGCATCAAGTACAGCCCGATCGATCGGATCCTTGTTGTCAGCTCGCGACGCCAGGGCCGCGTTGAAAATCACCAGCTCCGGACCGGCATCAACGCTGGATGAATCCACGCTGAATGGATCGCCAAGGGTCAGCTTGTTCTGGGTCAGTGTGCCGGTCTTGTCCGAGCAAAGCACATCCACGCCAGCCAACTCCTCAATGGCCGCCAACCGCGTCACGATCGCCCCTTTCTTCGTCAGCAGGCGCGCTCCCACCGCCATGGTCACAGAGAGCACCGTGGGCATGGCCACGGGAATCGCAGCAACGGTCAACACCAGGGCGAACTGAAGGGTGGTGAGCAGTGGGTCGCCGCGGAGCAGCGCAACGATCAGGATCACTGACACCAAAGCCAGCGCGAGCAGGATCAGATAGTTTCCGATCTTGAGGACGGCTTGTTGGAAATGGCTGACGCTCTGAGCGGCCTGCACCAGTTCCGCTGTCTTGCCGAAGAACGTGTTCGCTCCTGTGGCATAGACCATCGCATCAATTTCACCCCGGCGAATGATCGATCCCGACATGATGGCTTCACCGCTCTGGCGCTTGACCGGCAACGACTCACCCGTCAGGGCGGATTGATCCACTTGCAGCGGGTCACCATCCAGCAAGCGAGCATCCGCCGGCACGATGTCGCCGAGGCGTACATGGACGACGTCGCCTGGCACCAGCTCACGTGACTCCACAGTGGTCCACTGGCCATCTCGTTTCACCTGCGCCTTCATGGCCAACTTGGCTTTGAGTGCAGCGATGGCGTTACCAGCCTGGTGCTCTTCCCAGAATCCAATCACAGCGTTGGCGAGAAGCAGCAGCAGGATGATGGTGAAGTCTGGCCAATGCTGAGCCACCGCGGAAAGCACCACTGCTGCTTCAATCATCCACGGAATAGGACCCCAGAAATAGGTCAGGAACTTCAGGAACTGATTCGTCTGCTTCTCGGCAATCTCATTGTTGCCGTACTGCATCAAGCGGCGAAGAGCCTCGCTCTGACTGAGCCCATCCGGTGAAGACTTCAGCTTGTCCTGCAGCTGCTGTGCGTCCAGGTTGTCCCACTCACCAGTGGGTTCATGGCGCTGAGGGGCTGGACTCATTGTCCTCGTACTGGATTGTTGCTATGGGTGTGATTGAGAGGATGCGTCTTTGCCCGGTCCTAAGCCATGTCAGCCGCACAGGTATCGAAGATGATCATGTGTTCAGCGAAGCTGCTGCCTGGATGATCGCTGTAGCGGAGGATTCGACCTCTCGTGCCACCTCCATCAAGTCTGGTTCTGAGGACAGATTGCGAAGCATGCCCTCCGGCCGGATCATGCCGATCCGGGTCTGGCCAGCTTCGGTGTAGACGGAGATCCGGCAGGGAAGTGCCATGTTCAGCTTCATATCGTTCATCAACACCTTGGCTGCTTGCTGGGGATTGCACACATCAAACACTCGGCATTGCTCGGCAAAGCTGATGCCTTTACTGCGCAGGCTGTCGCCGAGATCCAGCACAACCAACACACCGAACCCTTCCGCTGCCACAGCAAGCTGAAGGTCGGCGCTTGCCTTCTCGAACGATTTGGCCGTATCAACAATGAAGTAAGGATTCATGGGATTCGACACCTCAAGAGGCCAGAGGGTGGTCAGGACTACGGCGACATGTGTTTGGCTCAGATTCAGCTGAGATCATCTGCCATATTGCCGGCAGCATCACGAACATTCTTGACAACTGATTTTGCGCCCTGCTTCAAATCCTCAGCTGTGTTCATGGCAGAGGCCTGAACCTGCTTGGCCTTCCCTTTGATCTGGTGGCCGGTGTCGCCAGTGAGTTCACCGTAGGCTGATTCCATTTTACCTTCTGCGTCTTTGGCTGCGGCGTCCACTTTGTTGGTCATTGTTGCGAGGGCGATAGGGTAGGAGGGATAACCGCTGTCCATGGCCATGGCCATGGCCATGGCAGGCAGTGAAATCAGCGTCATGCAGATCATCAGGGCCATCGCCGATAGCGAGGCCACAAAGTCACGAAAATGAATTTTCATAGAGTTGACGTCTACATCGCTGTCAACCCAAAGCTAGTCATGGCTTGAGGCTGGGAACATTAACGCGAGGTCCATGGCCTGGCGTTAACGATGACTGAAGCAAAAAAGCAAGCTACAGCAAGCAGTTTGCGGGATAATACAAATGATGAAGACGCTTCCTGAGGCCGCAACGCCAACCAGCTGGATCGGCGGCAGAAGTCAATCTGCCATTCATGCTTCACAGCCTTGATTGCGATTCCAAGCGAAAGATTTGTGGGCACAGCAAAGATCAGCTCGCCGCCAAGTGAGTAGAGATTCAGAGAGATCTAGCAGTTCAATTCTCTTGCGTATAAAGTCAAGGAATTCTCCAGCAATGCCATGATCTTGCAATCAGGCATCTCTACAGGTCAATACTGGTCATTGGCAGCGATTTCGGTCATCGCCGGCATCCGTTCGGCGGGGACGATCACGACGAGTCCAGATCATCATGCTGCATCAGTTGCCAGGAGCGCTGGCGGACTTCTTTGATTGACGACTGGTCGCCTGGGTAGATCTCGATGCTGTCCTTGATCAGAAATGGATTATGACTGACTTCATGAAACAGATGATGATGCTCAGGCAGCGCTGCAAGGATCAGCGGGAAACCAGATGGCCTGGAGTGCTGCTCCAGGACCGCGCGATCAACGGCACGGAAGAAGCGTTCCGCATCGATCTCCAGCTCAGACTTCTTCCCACCATGGCCGTGATGCATGGGTGAGTGCCCCACGTCGACACCTCCGTAGGAGGCGACGGTGTGGCGTGGCTCGGTGACTTCGCCCCCCAGTGCTTCGCTCATCGTTCGCGGGACACCATCGCCCAGCTCGATCTCGTCCAAACCATCACGGTTGCCCTCGAAGAGCTTGATCTCAGTCCTGCTCAAGCCGAGAACGTGATACCGGCCGGCTGACTGAAGGAAGCGCACCAGGGGTTTGACGTGGAAGCGGTCCGCCACGACAGCCAATTCAGCGACCGGTCGCTAGAGGGTGTAAACACGAAACAGGCCCCTTGCACCCAGAACGGCCAGGCCATCGAGGGTGTGATTCCAGAAGTCGCGGTCTTCAGCCAAGGACTGGAAAGGTTCCAGCAAGGGCTGTATGTGGTCGGTTGGAAATTGTTGCCGGAGGGACTCCTCCAGCGCTTTCACAAGATTGCCGAAGCGAATCGGATCTTGTTGATTCTCAGGATGATGACGATGCGTCGGCTGATAAAGCGAAAGGCAAGGGGGATCACAATGGTCAAAGAGCCCACCGGCGAAGTCGCTGTCGAGCGTGCTCACCGTGTTTCCTTTCAATGAAGTCATCTGAGTCATCGGGCTGCGTGCTGAGCACCACTGTCACCTAACTTTCTTCTAGCCAGATCCACAAAAAAAGACCAGAAAAGGCTTCGCATTTCTTCTATGAATCAATTCTTCTTGCGATCGATAGTCACACCCACTGTGCAGTCGTGGCTTTGTGGTGTGCCGCCCCAGTTGGTGGATGGTTGAGTGAGGCCTGGTCAAGTCGGGATTCCTGAACAAGCAAGAAAAGAGCGCTCCAGGAGCTACTCGCTGAACAGGTTCAGTTCAAAGTCCGCTTGTCCCTGCCGATCTTGCCTTCCACGCCAAAGGGCTTCCCCTCTGCTCAGGGCAGTGATCTCCTCGTTGGCGCCGACCACCGATCGTGGCGAAGGCAGGAACGCATCGCCAGGTGGCTGATCCGGCCCATGGCCTGTCCCCGATCCAGTCCTCAGACTGAGAGCACCGCCCCCGGCTCCGCCATGTGCTCCCACTGCTCCTGCGGCCAGCCCACCCGCACCCTCAAGCTCCGCCACAGCCTGCTGGAGCGGAACGACACCAACGCCGAGCGCAACCGCGAGCGCTTCGCCTCCGCCGGTCTGCTGGTGCTGAACGTGCTCTCGGGTCCCGGCGCCGGCAAGACGGCCCTGCTCGAGCGCCTCGCCCGTCAGTGGGACCATGGCCCGGTGGGGGTGATCGTGGGTGATCTGGCCACCGACAACGACGCCCGCCGCCTGCAGGCTTCAGGCGCCCGCGCCGTGCAGATCCAGACCGGCGACCTCTGCCACCTGGAGGCGTCGCTGGTGGGGCGGGCCTTCGATCAGCTCGACACCACAGGCATGGAACTGCTGCTGATCGAGAACGTGGGCAATCTGGTCTGCCCCACCGCCTTCGATCTGGGGGAGCGCCAGCGGCTGGCGCTGCTCTCGGTGACGGAAGGCGAAGACAAACCGCTCAAGTACCCGGCTCTGTTCCAGTCGGCCGATGCGGTGGTGATCAGCAAGGTTGACCTCGCTGAAGCCGTGGGCTTCGATCGTCCCCAGGCGCTGGCGAACCTGGCCGGGGTGGCGCCCCAGGCGCGGATCTTCGAGGTCTCGGCGCGCACGGGCGCCGGCATGGAGCCGTTGCTGCACTGGCTGAGCCACCAGCGCCAGGGGATGCCGGTGTGATCAGCCGCCTGCGGCTGGAGATCGAGGGGCTGGTGCAGGGGGTGGGCTTCCGGCCGCTGGTGATGCGGCTGGCACGGGAGCTGGGCCTCTCGGGCTGGGTGCGCAACACCGGCTGCGGGGTGCTGCTGGAGCTGCAAGGGCCCACTCAAGCGCTCGACACCCTGCTGCAGCGGCTGCAACGGCAGCTGCCTGCCAACGGCCGCATCGACCGGATCCACCGCCTGGGGCTACCCCTTCAGGAGGGGGAGAGGGGCTTCGGGATCAAGCCCGCGCTGATCGCGGCTCCGGCAGGCCAGAGCCATGAACCCTCGGTGCGCTGGGCCCTGATCCAGCCGGATCTGGCCCCCTGCCCGGCCTGCCGCGCCGAACTGCGCGACCCCACCAACCGTCGCTGCGGCCATGCCTTCATCAGCTGCGTCCAGTGCGGCCCTCGCTACAGCCTGGTGGGAGCGCTGCCCTTTGAGCGGGTGCACACCAGCCTGGCGGCGTTTCCGCTCTGCCCCGCCTGCCAGAAGGAGTACGACGATCCAGGCGATCGCCGCTGCCACGCCCAGACGGTCGCCTGCCCCCGCTGCGGACCGCGGCTGAGCTGGTGGAACGCGGCGGGGGAGCAGATCACCGACCCCCGCCAGCCCTCTCCCGGAGGCGCCAGCCCCTGCCTGCAGGCGGCCGCAGCCGCCTTGAACCGCAATCAGATCGTGGGCCTCAAGGGCGTCGGTGGCTTCCAGCTGCTGGTGCGGGCCAGGTCCCAGGCGGCGGTGAGCGAGCTGCGGCGGCGCAAGGGCCGCCCCGAGAAACCTCTTGCGGTGATGGCTCCGGACCTGGCCTGGGTGCGGCGCCATTGCCAGCTGAGCCGGGAGGAAGCGCAGCTGCTCGACTCACCGGCGGCACCGATCGTGCTGCTGCGCCGCCGCGGAGAGGCCGGGGTCTGCGACGCCGTGGCCCCCGGCAATCCCTGGCTGGGGGTGATGCTGCCCTCCAGCCCCCTGCATCTGCTGCTTCTGGAGTTGCTGGGGGAACCGCTGGTCGCCACCAGCGGCAACCGCTCGGGGGAACCGCTCTGCCACGACGAAACCACCGCCCGGCAGGAACTGGCGGGCCTGGCCGATGGGTTCCTCGTGCACGACCGCGCCATCCTCAATCCGGTGGATGACTCCGTTGCCCAGGTGGTCTGCGGCGAGCCGATGCTGCTGCGCCACGCCCGTGGCTACGCGCCCACTGCCGTGGACCTGCCAGGCCCCACCGCCGCACTGGCGCTGGGCGGGCAGCTCAAGAGCGCCCTCGCCTACGGCTGGGGCCGGCGGGCCCTGCTGGGTCCCCACCTCGGTGATCTCGACACGGAGGCCGGTGAGCGCCACTACCGACGCAGCCTGAAGGCCGCCCTGGCGCGTCACGGTCTCGATCCGGCCAGCTACGCGGTCGACCAGCACCCCGGCTACCGCTCCCGCCGCATCGGCCTTGAGCTGGCGAGCACCAACGGCCGCGCCGCGCCGCTGGCGGTTCAGCACCACCACGCCCACCTGCTGGCCTGCCTGGCGGAGCATGGCCTCACCCCGCCCCAGGTGGGAGCCGCCTGGGACGGGGCCGGTCAGGGCAGCGACGGCACCCTCTGGGGCGGAGAGGTGCTGCGGCTCGAGCAGAACGGCTTCTGCGCGGTGGCGCGACTGAGGCCCTTTCCCCTGCCTGGGGCGGAGCGGGCGCTGCGGGAGCCGCGGCGGGCGGCCCTGGGGCTGCTCTTCGCCGTCGGCGGATCGGAGGGGCTGGATCAGGCGGCGGGGCTGGCACCGCTCGAAGCCTTCACAGCCGGCGAACGCCAGGTGCTGACGCGGATGCTGGAGCAGGAGCTGCAGAGCCCGTTCTGCTCCAGCGTGGGTCGTCTGTTCGATGCGGTGGCCTCCTTGCTGGGCCTGCAGCAGCGCTGCAGCTTCGAGGGCCAGGCGGCCCTGCGCCTGGAGGCCTCCGCCAGCCAGGCCGCCGCCAGCGCCCGGAGGCCCTACGCCCTGCCCCTGCGCACCGCCACCAGGCCCTGGCTGATCGACTGGCAGCCCCTGCTCCAGGATCTGCTCGACGACCGGCGCCGGGGCGTGGAAGCGGAGGCCATCGCCCTGGGCTTCCACCACGCCCTCGCCAAAGCCCTGGTGGCCCTGGCGCAGCGGCTGGAGCTTGAGCAGCTGCTGCTGGGCGGTGGCTGCTTCCAGAACCGCCTGCTGCTGCGCCTGACGGTGGAGGGCCTGCGGCGGGTGGGCATCGAGCCGCTCTGGCCCCGGCGGATTCCCTGCAACGACGGCGGCCTCGCCCTGGGTCAGCTGGTGGCGGTCAGCCTCGGACGATCTGGCTAGAACCAGGGCAGGCACGGCAGGGCCGCGCTGGCGTCAGGGAGGTTCCGATGTGTCTGGCCATGGCGGGAGAGCTGATTCGGATTGAGGATCGCCGCCCCGCGGATCGCCCCCAGGAGGACCCCGCCCTCTGGCGCATGGGCCTGGTGGAGTTCTCGGGCGTGCGCCGCGAGGTGAGCCTGGCCTGCGTGCCCGAAGCGGTGATCGGCGACCGGCTGCTGGTGCACGTGGGCTTCGCCCTGAGCATCGTCCACCCCTGAGGAGGTTTCCGCCATGAAGCGAGTGAGCGCATGACCCGGGCGACCCTGGATGGAAACGAAGCGGTGGCGCGCGTCGCCTACCGGCTCAACGAGTTGATGGCGATCTACCCGATCACACCGGCCTCGCCGATGGGGGAATGGGCCGACAGATGGGCCTCCGAGTGCCGCCCCAACCTCTGGGGAACGGTGCCCCGGGTGGTGGAGATGCAGAGCGAGGGCGGGGCCGCGGGGGTGCTGCACGGCGCCCTGCAGGCCGGGGTGCTCACCACCACCTTCACCGCCTCCCAGGGGTTGCTGCTGATGCTCCCCAACCTCTACAAGATCGCCGGGGAGCTCACCTCCACGGTGGTGCATGTGGCCTCCCGTGCCCTCGCCGGCCAGGCCCTCTCGATCTTCGGTGACCACAGCGACGTGATGGCCGTGCGTGGCACCGGCTGCGCCCTGCTCTGCTCGGCCTCGGTGCAGGAGGCCGGTGATTTCGCCGCCATCGCCAGCCTGGCCAGCCTGCGCAGCCGTCTGCCGGTGGTGCACTTCTTCGACGGCTTCCGCACCTCCCACGAACTGCAGACGGTGGAGCTGATCGACGATGACCTGCTGCGCGCGCTGATCCCCGAGGAACTGATCGCCGCCCACCGCGGGCGTGGGCTGAGCCCCGATCACCCGGTGATCCGGGGCACCAGCCAGAACCCGGATGTGGCCTTCCAGGCCCGCGAGGCCGCCAACCCCTTCCACGACGCCGCACCCCAGCTGGTGCAGGACGCGATGGATGCCTTCGCCGGCCTCAGTGGCCGCGCCTATCAGCTCTTCGAGTACCGCGGCCATCCGCAGGCCGAGCGCGTGCTGGTGCTGATGGGCTCGGGCTGCGAGACTGCCCACGAAACCGTCGACGCGCTCACGGCCGGCGGCGCCCGGGTGGGGGTGCTGAAAGTGCGGCTCTACCGGCCGTTCGATGGCACGCGCCTGCTGCGGGCCCTGCCGGCCACGACCCGGGCGATCGCGGTGCTCGATCGCTGCAAGGAGCCGGGCAGCGGCGGCGAACCCCTCTACCTCGATGTCTCCAATGCCCTGCGCGAGGGCTGGACCGGCTCCTCCCTGCCGCGCCTGCTGGGCGGCCGCTACGGCCTGGCCTCCAAGGAATTCACCCCAGCCATGGTGCGGGCCGTGTTCGCGGCTCTGGAGCGACCCGGCACCCCCAACCCCTTCAGCGTCGGCATCGACGACGACGTGACCCACCGCTCGCTGCCGCTGGAGGAGGAGCGGGAAGCGGGCGATGACCCCGGTGCGCCCTTCGCCGCGATCCTCTACGGCCTCGGCTCCGATGGCACGGTGGGGGCCAGCAAGTCCACCGTGAAGATCATCGGGGCGGCCACCGCGCTCCACGCCCAGGGCTATTTCGTCTACGACTCCAAGAAATCGGGGGCGGTCACGGTCTCCCACCTGCGCTTCGGGCCGGAGCCGATCCGCTCCACCCACCTGGTGCGCCAGGCCCGCCTGGTGGCCTGCCACCACTGGGACTTCCTCGAGCGCTTCGATCTGCTGGCCGAAGCCCTGCCCGGGGCCACCCTGCTGCTGAACAGTCCCTGGCCGGCGGAGCAGGTTTGGGCGCGGCTGCCCCGGGCGGTGCAGGAGCGGATCGTCGAGCGCAATCTCAGAGTGCTGGCGATCGAGGCCTCGACGATCGCCAGGGAGCTCGGCCTGGGCGGGCGCATCAACACCGTGATGCAGGTGGCCTTCTTCGCCGCCGCAGGGGTGCTGCCGCTGGAGCAGGCCCTCGAGGCGATCCGCGGCGCGATCCGCCACAGCTACGGCGGCAAGGGCGAGCGGGTGGTCCGCAGCAACCTGGAGGCCGTCGACACGGCCCTGAGCCGCCTGCGGCCGGTGCCGATCGGTGCGGTGGGCGAGAGCGCGGCAGGGACCGAGCAGGAGGCACTTCCGGACCCCCTGGCCTCAGCGCCGGCATGGGTGCATGAGCTGATCGCGCCGCAGCTGGCACGCCAGGGGGATCGCCTGCCCGTCAGTTCCCTTCCTCCGGATGGCACCTTCCCCTGCGGGACAGCCCGCTGGGAGAAGCGCAACATCGCCGAATCGGTCCCGGTGTGGGAGGCCGACCTCTGCGTGCAGTGCGGCAAGTGCGTGATGGTCTGTCCCCACGCCGCGATCCGGGCCAACGTGGTGGAACCGTCGGCCCTGGCGGACGCGCCCGAGGGCTTCGCGAGCACGGCCGCCCGCGACCCCCACTGGAGCGGGCTCAGCTTCACCCTGCAGGTGGCCGGCGAAGACTGCACCGGCTGCAGCCTCTGTGTGGAGGTCTGCCCGGCCCGCGACCGCACCGAGCCCCGGCGGAAGGCGATCAACATGGCCCCCCAGCGTCCCCTGCGGCAGAGGCTCCGCCGCCACTGGGACTACGCCCTGGGGCTGCCCAGCCCCGACCGGCGGGACCTCGACCTCCGCCACATCCGCCAGCAGCAGCTGCAGGAGCCCCTGTTCGAATTCTCCGGCGCCTGCGGTGGCTGCGGCGAGACCCCCTACATCAAGCTCGCCACCCAGCTGTTTGGCGACCGCATGGTGGTGGCCAACGCCACCGGCTGCTCCTCGATCTATGGCGGCAACCTGCCCACCACCCCCTGGAGCGCCAATGGCGAGGGCCGCGGCCCCGCCTGGAGCAACTCCCTGTTCGAAGACAACGCCGAATTCGGCCTCGGCTTCCGCCTCGCCTTCGACCAGCGCCGAGCCATCGCCCAGCAACGGCTGCTGGAGCTCGCCGGCCCCACCGCTGAAGACTGGCTTCCTGAGCCTCTGGCCGAGGCCCTGATCGGGGCGGATCAGAGCGATGAGGCGGGTCTGCACGAGCAGCGGCTGCGGGTGGTGGAGCTGCGGATGCTGCTGGAGCAGCGCCTGGAGGAAGCGCAGTCGTCCAACGGGGGATCTCCCCGCGCTGAAGCCGCCCGCGCCCTGCTCTCCATCACCGACGATCTGGTCAAGCGCAGCGTCTGGCTGATCGGCGGCGACGGCTGGGCCTACGACATCGGCTCGGCCGGCATCGACCACGTGCTGGCCAGCGGCGCCGACGTGAACATCCTGGTGCTCGACACCGAGGTGTACTCCAACACCGGCGGCCAGATGTCGAAGGCCACCCCCCGGGGGGCCGTGGCCAAGTTCGCCAGCGGGGGCAAGACCAGCGCCAAGAAGGACCTGGGGCTGATGGCGATGTCGTACGGCCACGTCTACGTGGCCAGCGTGGCGATGGGTGCCCGCGACGAGCACACCCTCCGGGCGTTTCTGGAGGCGGAATCCTTCCCGGGACCCTCCCTGATCCTGGCCTACTCCCACTGCATCGCCCACGGCATCGACATGGCCCAGGGCATGACGCAGCAGAAGCGGGCGGTGGAGTCGGGGCGGTGGCTGCTCTACCGCCACGACCCGCGCCGGGCCGAACGTGGTGAGAACCCCCTGGTCCTGGATTCGCGGGCCCCATCGCTGCCGATGGCGGAGGCGATGGCCAGCGAGAACCGCTTCCGGATGCTGACCTACAGCCATCCGCAGCAGGCACGGGACCTCACCCGTCAGGCCCAGCAGGAGGCACGCCAGCACTGGGAGCGCTATCAGCGGATGGCAGAGCCATGAGCGGACCTGACCTCAGCATCGACTTCCTCGGCCTGACCCTGGACTCGCCGCTGGTGGTGGGGGCGGCCGCCCCCCTCAGCGCTGACCCTGATCGGATCCCCCGCCTGGCCGAGGCCGGCGCCGCCGCGGTGGTGCTCCACTCCCTCTTCCTGGAGCAGATCGAGCGTGACTGGCAGGACTGGGACCACCACCGGCACCTGGGCAGCGAGAGCTACCCCGAAGCCCTCAGCTACCAGCCCAGCCTCGAGCCGCGCCACCTCGGAATCGAGGGCTACCTCCACGAAATCGAAACCGCCTGCCGTCGGGTCGACATCCCGATCATCGCCAGCCTCAACGGCACGGAGGAGGGCCACTGGGAAGCGATCGCCCGGGCCGTGGAACAGGCCGGTGCCGCCGCGATCGAGCTCAACCTCTATGCGGTCCCCACCGACCGCAGCCTCGACGCCAACGCCATGGAGGCGGCCCAGGTGGCGATCGTGCAGAGCGTCTGCGCGGCCACGCGCCTGCCGGTGGCGGTGAAGCTCAGCCCCTACTACACCAATCTCAGCCACCTGGCCCACGCTCTGCAGGCCGCCGGCGCCCGCGCCCTGGTGCTGTTCAACCGCTTCTACCAGCCCGACATCGACATCGAGACCCTGGAGCCCTGCTCGAACCTGCTGCTGAGCTCAGCGGCGGATCAGCGGCTCCCCCTGCGCTGGATCGCCCTCCTGCACGGCCGGGTGCCCCTCGAGTTCGGCGCCAGCGGCGGCATCAGCCATGGCACCGATGTGGTGCGGATGCTGATGGTGGGTGCCAGCGCAACGCTGGTGGTCTCGTCGCTGCTGCGCCATGGGCCGCAGCACCTCCACACCCTCCGCACCGAGTTGAGCCACTGGCTGGAAGAACATGGCCATGGTTCCGCCCGGGAGCTGCTGGGCTGCATGAGCCAGCGGCGCTGCCCCGACCCCGCCAGCTACGAGCGGGCCCAGTACCTGCGGGCCATCTCCGTTGAACCCCTGGGCATGGCCTGGGAGCCATGAGCACCAGCCCCTCGTCAAGCGCGAGCGCACCGGTGCACCACCTGCTCGACGCGCTGCACAACGAGATCAGCCGCAGCTGGACGCTGATGGAGGTCTGCGGCGGCCAGACCCACGCGATCCTGCGCCACGGCCTTGATCAGCTGATCCCCAGGCAGCTGGAGCTGATCCATGGCCCCGGCTGCCCGGTCTGCGTCACCGCGGCCGAGACGATCGACCGGGCCCTGCAGCTGGCGTCCCTGCCGGAGGTGATCCTCTGCTCCTACGGCGACATGCTGCGGGTGCCCGGCAGCGGCCCCGACCACCTGCTCCAGGCTCGCGCCGCCGGGGCCGATGTGCGCCTGGTGACCGCCCCCCTCGATGCCCTGGCCCTGGCGAGGGCCCATCCCGAGCGGCAGGTGGTGTTCTTCGCCGTGGGCTTCGAGACCACTGCCCCAGCCACGGCCCTGCTCGCCCACCAGGCCTTGAGCACCGGCACTCAGAACCTCAGCCTGCTCGTGGCGCACGTGCGCGTGCCGCCGGCGATGGAGGCGATCCTGGCCGCTCCCCACTGCCGGGTTCAGGGCTTTCTGGCGGCCGGTCATGTCTGCACCGTGATGGGCCGCCAGGAGTACGAGCCGATCGCGGCACGTCACCGGCTGCCGGTCGTGATCACCGGCTTCGAGCCCATCGATCTGCTGGAGGGGATGCTGCGGGCCGTGCGCCAGCTGGAGCGGGGCGAGGGGCGAGTGGAGGACGCCTACCCACGGGCCGGCGCCGGCGAGGGCAACGCCACAGCCCGCGCCCTGATCGAGCGGGTCTTCGCCATCAGTGATCAGCACTGGCGCGGCCTGGGGGTGCTGCCCGGCAGCGGCCTGCGCCTGCGCCCCCCCTACGACGCCCTCGACGCGGAACACCGTTTCCCGCCCGTCTCCCGGCCGGATCCGGACTCCGGCGCCCAGGGTTGCATCAGCGGCCAGGTGCTGCAGGGCCTGGCCCGCCCCGATGCCTGTCCCCGCTTCGGCCGGGGCTGCAGCCCTGAGCGGCCGCTGGGGGCCCCGATGGTGTCGTCCGAGGGGGCCTGCGCCGCCTACTGGCGCTACCGCACCCGGGCCTGAACCATGGACACCCCGCTGGAGTTCCCCTGTCCCATCAGCCCCGATGACGGCCCGGCAGTCCTGCTCGGTCACGGGGGCGGTGGCCTGCTCAGCCAGCAGCTGCTGGAGCGGGTGATCCTGCCCGCCCTCGGCTCCGGTGGCGGCGTGCTGCTCGATGCCGCCACCCTGAGCTCGGAGGCCGGTCAACTGGCCTTCAGCACTGATGGCCATGTGGTGCGGCCCCTGGAGTTTCCCGGCGGCGACATCGGCGCGTTGGCCGTGATCGGCACCGTCAACGACCTGGCGATGCTGGGGGCCACACCCCTCGCCCTCAGCCTCGGCCTGATCCTGGAGGAGGGCCTGTCCTTGGGCACCCTGAACCGCTTGCTGAAGTCAGCCGCCGCCGCCGCCGCCCGCTGCGGCGTGGCGATCGTCACGGGCGACACCAAGGTGGTGGAGCGCGGCAAGGCCGATGGCCTGTTCATGACCACCGCCGGCATCGGCCGCATTCCCCCCGGGCTGGCGATCGGGCCAGCCGCCATCCGCAGCGGCGACGCGATCCTGGTGAGTGGCGACCTGGGCCGGCACGGGGTGGCGATCCTGGCCGCCCGCCAGGAGCTGGGCTTCAGCACTCCCCTGGTGAGCGATCTGGCCCCGTTGCACGGCAGTGTCCAGACCCTGCTGGCCGCCGGCCTCGAGCTTCATGCCCTGCGCGATCTCACCCGCGGTGGGCTGGCGGCCGCCCTGCACGAGCTCTGCCGCGGTGCGGGACTGGGGGGCCTGGTGCACGAGCCGGTGGTGCCGATCCACCCCGCAGTGGCCGCGGCCTGCGAGCTGCTGGGGCTCGATCCGCTCACCATGGCCAACGAGGGACGCTTCGTGCTGGTGCTGCCCGCCCCTCAGGCGCAGACGGCACTGGAGCTGCTGCGCCGGGAACACCCCAGAGCCGCGATCATCGGCCGGATCGAGGGCCAGGCGTTGCTGCTGGAGACCTCCCTGGGGGTGCGCCGCCCCCTGGAGCCGGGCCGTGGAGAGATGTTGCCCCGCATCTGCTGAAGGAGAAGCTCAGCCAAGGCAACCCCATCGTGACGGCGCCCGGGGGCTGGGATGATGGGATCTGTTCCTTCGAGCAGTCATGTACACCGACTGGACCGCCGTCATCCTGCTGCTGCTCACGGCCATCCCCCTTGGCGTGGTGGTGGCCACCGCCGCCTTCTTCATCTGGCGCCAGAAAAAACTCAAGCAGCGCTGATGTCGTGGGGGGCAACTCCATGATCGGGAAGGCTGCCCTGGCCCAGACAATCGAGGCAAGTCCGGAAGCGGTGTCCGCCCAGCCGCAGAACCCCGCTGCCACCGCAATGGTTGCAGCCCCTGAGGGAGGTCTGTTCGGAACCCCTCACTGAACCGGCAGTGCGGGCCGGATGGGTGAGAACGTGGGGGAAGGGACAGGGTTCGCTCGATTCAGCAGCCGCAACAGGGACTGTGGGGAAAGACACCACCACGTACGTGGGTCTCCGCTCACTGACAAGACGATTTGGAGTGGAGCTGGACACAAAGACTGGCTCGTAGTGGTTGCTGTCCAGTCTGGTCAGAACTCTGTGCCTTTGATCCCGAAACCTTCCTTAAGAGTGTCCTTGCTTCAGCCCGTCTGTCGCAGCTGCGCCTCGAGGCGGTCCAGGTCGAGCTCCTGCAGCAGTTCCTGCGCGCTCAGGCGGCTGCCCGAGGGCACCAGCTCCAGGCTGGAGGCCATCCGCCCGATTACTGCCGCCGCGTCAAGACCCTCCTGTCGCAGGGGATCCAGGCCCTGCACTCCCTCACGCTTGGCCAGGCGCTCTCCGGCCTCATTCAGCCAGAGGGGCACATGCCAGGTCGTGGCGAACGGCCGCCCCAGCCGCTCACTGACCGCCACCTGCGGTGCCGTGGAGCGCCACAGGTCGGAACCCCGCACCACCGTGGTCACGGCCAGCAGCAGGTCATCCACCGCCGAAGTCAGGTGGTACGCCAGGAAGCCATCGGCGCGGCGCAGCACCACATCGCCCACCTCCGTGGCCGACTCCAGACAGCCCTCCGCCCCGATCCGCTCCTGCCAGCGCAAGGGCCCGGGCTCCAGCTTCAGCCTCCAGCTGGGCAGCCGCCCCTGCTGAACCCCCCACCCGTGGGCCCCATCCCGGCAGGTGCCGGGGTAGAGAGGCCAGCCCCCATGGGGCGCCGAGAGATGGGCCAGCATCCGGCGGCTGCAGCGGCAGGGATAGAGGGCTCCGCCGTGGCGCAAGGCGGAAAGGACCGTGGCGTAGAGCCCGGTGCGCTCGCTCTGGCGCAGGGGCGGACCATCCCAGGTCAGCCCCAGCCAACGCAAGTCGGCCTCGATCGCCTCGATGGCCCCGGCACGCCGGCGGGGGCGGTCGAGGTCGTCGTGGCGAAGCAGAAAGCGACCTCCACTCAGGCGGGCCTGCAGCCAGGCCAACAGGGCCGTGCGCAGGTTGCCCAGGTGAAGCGGACCGCTCGGGGAGGGGGCGAAACGCCCGGTGGCTCCCTCAAGCCGGCGCTGATCAGCCGCCTCGATCAGTCGCTCGAGATGGGCGGGGAGGGGGAGCCCCAGGGCTCAGCTCTGGACCTTGTCCTTGAACTGCTTGCCGGCGGTGAAGGCCGGCACGCGCTTGGCCGGGATCTTGATCTTTTCGCCGGTCTTGGGGTTGAGGCCCTGACGGGCGGAGCGCTCGCGGGCCTCGAAGGAACCGAAGCCCAGGATCGACACCTTCTTGCCTTCGACGACGGAGTCGACGATGGTCTCGATCGCGGCATCGACGACCTTGGACACTTCGGTCTTGGTCAATTCGGTGCGGACCGCAACGAGGTTGACGAGATCAGCTTTGTTCATCGGAGGCGAAAACTTCAGGAGAGTGCGGGAGCTGGGCGGAGCGGAAAAACACCCTCTCGCCTGCGCCGGAACGGTAGAGCGCGCCAATCGTATGGGGGAAGGACGGTCTGGGCAACCAGAAACCACGCCTGAACAACGGTTTGGGGCCGAATCCGCTCCGATCGCACCCATTCCGGCCCCCATTGGCCGCCCAGCGGAGCCTCAGGGACGATCCAGCAGGCCATCCAGCAGAGCGCGGCCTCCTTCGATCAGCTTCTCCCCCTGCAGAGCCCCCAGACCCGCTCCGCTGGCGATCCAGCGGGGGGAACCGGAAGGCAGCCAGCGGCGCAAGGCTTCGAGGCTGCGCCCCTGCCGGGCCCAGTGAAAGGTGCGGGCCGTGCGCAGTGGACGGGCCGCACCCGGTGCGGTCGGCACCAGCAGACGGCCGCAGAACAGCACGTCCAGCTCCCCGGCGGCATGGACCACACAGGCCCCCGGGGTGGGTCCCGGTGTCCAGAGCGCCCGCACCCCCTCACCAAGGTCGATCGCCTCGCCGAAGGGGCAGAGATCCGCCACACCCGGCAACAGGTAGGCCTCCTGTTCCTGGAGCCGCAGCGGCCAGCCCAGCGCCTCCTGCCAGCGGCGGCAGCGGCCATGGCCCTCGCGGCTGGTGAGCAGGATCGTTCCGGCTCCGGCCCTGCTCAGTGCTTCAAGGTTGGCGGCCGTGTACGCCGGCGCATCGATCAACAGCGGTGCCCGGCCTCGGGGCGCCAGCAGCCAGGAGGTTCCCCCCAGGGTGTCGCGGTTGGGGGCGAACACCCAAAGGCCCGGCATCACGGGCGTGGGCGGCCGGCCGACCTCCAGGGTCATCTCGCCGCTGTCCTCCGCCGGCATGGCCGCCTCCCGAGGACCATCGCCCCTGCACAGCACTAGTTTGAAACGTCAGGTGACCCGGGTCCTTGTCTTCGATCCTGCTCGGACATCCCTGGCCCCTCGGGGCTGCGCTCACCGCCAGGGGGGTGAATTTCTCCCTGGTGGCCCCATCGGCCACCAGGGTGGAGCTGCTGCTGTTCGCCCGCGGCAGCTCGCCTGAGCCCTTCCGGATCATCCCCCTCGATCTGGACCATCGCTCTGGCGACCACTGGCACGTGGAAGTGGAGGGCATCGGCGCCGGCACCTGCTACGGCTACCGCGTCTATGGGCCTCTGGTGCCCGGCGGCCACGGCTTCAATCCATCGAAAGTGCTGCTCGATCCCTGCGCCAGGGCGATCAGCGGCTGGGACGTCTACCGCCGCGGTGACGCCATCGGCGCCATCCCCAACACCGCCAGCTGCCTGAAGGGGGTGGTCACCGAGCGGGATCGCTTTGATTTCGTGGCCGCGCCGAGGCCCCGCCACAGCTGGCAGAACACGGTGATCTACGAGCTGCACGTGGGGGGGCTAAGCCGGGGCCAGGGCAGCCCCGTGGCCGCGGATCACCAGGGCAGCCTGCTGGGCCTGATCGACTCCCTGCCCTACCTCAGAAGCCTGGGCGTCACCGCCCTGGAGCTGCTGCCGGTGATGGCCTTCGATCCCCAGGACGCTCCCCACGGCCGCCAGAACTACTGGGGCTACAGCCCCCTGAGCTGGATGGCCCCCCACCAGGGCTACCTGGTGGGAAACGACCCGCTGCAAGGCCGCCAGCAGGTGCGGCAGCTGGTCACCGCCTGCCACCAGGCCGGCATGGAGGTGCTGCTCGACGTGGTCTACAACCACACCAGCGAAGGCAACCAGGACGGACCGACCCTGAGCTGGCGTGGGCTGGCGGACCGCCTCTACTACCACCAGAACGGCAGGGGCGACTACCTCGATGTCACCGGCTGCGGCAACACCATCGCCGCCAACCGCCCCCTGGTGCGGCGGCTGCTGCTGGAGTCGATGCGGTGCTGGGCCCTGGAGCTGGGCATCGACGGTTTCCGCTTCGATCTCGGCATCGCCCTCAGCCGCGGCGAGGAGCTGGCGCCCCTCGACAAACCGCCCCTGTTCGAGGAGATCGAGGCTGACCCCGAACTCAGCGACCTCAAGCTGGTGAGTGAACCCTGGGACTGCGGCGGTCTCTACCGGCTCCAGGATTTCCCGGCGCGCCGCATGGGCACCTGGAACGGCCGCTTCCGCGACGACGTGCGCCGCTTCTGGAAAGGGGACGACCACTGCAGCTGGTCACTGGCCCAGCGGCTCTCCGGCAGCCCCGATCTCTACGGCGGGCGACCGGCCACGGCGGGGCGGAGCATCACCTTCATCACCGCTCACGACGGCTTCACCCTGGCCGATCTGGTCAGCTATGACGGCAAGCACAACCTGGCCAACGGCGAGGACAACCGCGACGGCGACAACCACAACAACAGCTGGAACCACGGGGTGGAGGGGCCCTGCAGCGATCCTGATGTCAACGCGCTGCGCAACCGCCAGATACGCAACCTGCTGACCACCCTGCTGCTGGCGCCGGGAGTGCCGATGCTGCTGATGGGCGATGAGGTGCGCCGCAGCCAGGGGGGGAACAACAACACCTGGTGCCAGAACAACCCCCTGGGCTGGATGCACTGGCGCCCCGATGAGGACGACAGGAGCCTGCGACGGTACGTGACCCGCCTGGTGCGGCTGCGTCGCCGGCTGGACGGCCTGCTCAATCCCGAGATCCCCCATGCCGACGCCCCGCCCTCCAGGCCCGGCGAGCGGGACCTGATCTGGCGCGAATGGCACGGGGTGAAACTTCTCCAGCCCGACTGGGGCAGCTGGTCCCACAGCCTGGCCTGGAGCCTGCACGACTTGCGCCATGGCCCCCTGCTCTGGTGCGGCATGAACGCCTACTACCAGCCGATGACCTTCCAGCTGCCCGAGGCCGCTGCGGGCTGGCAGCTGGTGATCGACACCGGCCAGGCGGAGGGCGATGGGATGGCCGAGCGCCCCTCTGCCTGGGGGGGCTCCGAGGCCCCCCTCAGGGGCCGCAGCCTGACGCTGCTGCTCTCGCCCCATCTGATCGAGGCGACGGGGGGTTGAAACAGGAAGCGGGCGGCGGGAATCGAACCCGCATCATCAGCTTGGAAGGCTGAGCCTCAAATCGCCCAGTCTCATTGCTATAGCTGGCTTCTCAACAGCAGAAAAGCCCCATGTGAGATGTTTGGTGAGATGTTTTGCCCCTGAAAGCCGCCTAACGGCCTGGAAGGCCTCGGAGCTGCCCCATCAAACAAATAGCGGCCGAGACCGGCGTGGGACGCGCGAGACCCCCCGCTGACCAGCAGGCGCCTTGTTCAAGGGAAGGGGAACTTTCTTGAATTAGGCGCAGGCGAATTCAAGGTTCGAGCAGAAGTCCCCACGTCCACGCGCGGCGCCGAGGGCACCGATCCGCTCTGGTTGTTCTGCTCCCCCGGGCTCGGCCATGAAGACGGCCATGCCGCAAGGCTCTGCAGACACCGAAGGGCTCCGGTCGGCGACGGCCGTCCTTCAGCGTGCCACGGCTACGCCGTGGCTTGCATCGGCCAGCCGCCGCCGCCCTCCGCTCCGGGGCCGGTATAGGGGTGGGCAGGCATAGCTGTCCTCCCGCGGCTGCGGTGGCCGGGGCTTCACCCGAGTTGATGGGGAAGGGGAAGGCCCCAAGTTTCTTCGCGCGGCTGCGCGGCCAGCTAGGCATTCCGTGCTGAATCTGGCGGGTCTGCTTATCAGCTTTCCGATCCATCAGCGCATGGCTTTGCTTTGCGTAGATCCATTGCCCCGCAGCGCTCCTGATGCTTCTTTAGTGCATTTGTACTGATAGAATAAGAGCTGCGCCAAAGGCCACGAGCCCATCGCCTGCGGCAACGAAATCTTCGGACAACTTGCCCCGTTCGTTTGCTCTGTAGCCCATGAGCTTGTTCTCTGCTGCAGTGGCCCAGGCCGCTGCATTGCCGCTCCCCGGCCTTCTGCCGCCGCCGGTGCTGGCCCATCGCTCTGTCGTCATCGTCGCCGCCGGTGGTCGTGATCTCTCCTGGCCTCAGGAGCGCATCGCCTCGGCCCTGCTCCAGCGCAGCGGTGGCCGTGCCGTTCATCTGCTGCTCCATGGCGGTGCCCGTGGTGCCGATCAGGCCATCGGGCGTGCCGCCCATCAGCTCGGCTGGCGGGTCCAGTCCCTCGCTGCCGAGTGGCGCCGTTATGGCCGCTGTGCCGGCCCCATCCGCAATCGGCGCCTCCTCGAGCAGGCCCTGGCGGAGGCCCAGGCCCGCACCTCCCCAGCTTTCAGCGCCTCGGTGCTGGTGATCGCCTTTCCCGGTGGGGCAGGCACGGCCTCGCTGATGCAGCAAGCCCGCCGTTGCTCCTCCCGTTCGCCGGTGCCGGTGGTGGTGATGGAAGTGCCGCCGCCCTTCTCGCCCAAGCCCCTCGCCGCCTGAGCTGCAATCGCCGCCCCGTTCTTCTTGTCCCTAATCCCCATTCACCACCCCATGGCCGTTCTTACTGCCCCCGCTGCTCCTCTTTCCCCTGCTCTCCCCCAGGCCGCCGGGCCGTCCTGCACCCTGCAGCGCTCCGGCTCCTTGTGGCAGCTGGGCATCGAGGCCCAGGAGCTCACCACCGCCATCGGCCAGCTGGCCCAGCAGCTGGAAGCCGACGACGAAGATGCCCGAGCCCAGGCCCTCGCCGAGCTGGAGGCCGCCCTACTCGCCGAGGAGGGCAACAAGGCCGCACTGGCGGCCAAGGCCGATGCCACCTGCTGGGTGATCGAGCACCTGCGCGGCCAGGCCGCCTACCGCCAGCAGCAGGCCAAACGGCTCAGCGATCTCGCCCGCTCCGATGTCGGTCGGGCCGATGCCCTGGAGGAATCGCTGGTGCTGGTGCTCACCCGCCTGCAGCCGGCGGCCACACGCTTCTCGTTTCCGAATCACGAGCTGAGCAGCCGCAAGTCGCAGGCCGTGGTGTTCGACGACGAGAAGGCCCTCGATCCCGAGTGGTTGGCGGTGAAAACCACCACCCAGCCCGATAAGGCCGCCATCAAGGAAGCCCTCAAGGGCGGCCAGCAGATCCCTGGCGCCCAGCTCCTCTCCCGCCGCTCCTGGCGCATCCACTGAGGGGGCAGTGCCCCCTCGTTGTGGGCCTGCTGCAGGGGCAGGCCCAGGTCATCCATTCAGAGCCATCACCAGATCACCAGAACCCATGGATCTCTCCACCTACGGCAGCGCCAGCTCCACAACCACACCCACCAGCCCACGGCCCAGGGGCCACATCTGGTCCACGCGGCTCGCCAGCTGGGTGGTGCCGATCACCCGCAAGCCGGGCCGCCGTCCCTCACCCGATCACATCCACTGCAGCGAGCCGCCCTGCTGGGCGCTGATCGAGCCGCTGCCGCCTGAAACCTCCGCCCACTGATCCCGGTCCCTCCTCCCACTCACCCCCTCACTGCCATGACCTGCACCTTCTCCGCCGAGCAGATCGCCTCTCTCTCCGCCCCCCTCGATCGCGCCAAGGTGCGCCAGCGCGAGCAGGGCCGCACCAAGGTCAGCTACCTGGAGGGGTGGCAGGTGATCGCAGAAGCCAACCGCATCTTTGGCTTTGACGGTTGGCAGCGGGAAACCATCCAGACCCGTTGCGTCAACCAGGCCGAGCGCCCCATCGGTGCCAGGGGCACGGGCCGGGAAGCCAGGCCCGGCTGGGGTGTCACCTACACCGCCCGGGTGCGCATCACCGTCCGGGCAACCGCTCAGACACCGGTGATCCGGGAAGGTTGCGGTGCCGGCCACGGCATCGACGCCGACCTTGGTCAGGCCCATGAGTCCGCCCTCAAGGAAGCCGAAACCGACGCCATGAAACGGGCGCTGATGACCTTCGGGAACCCATTCGGCCTGGCGCTCTACGACAAGCAGCAACGCGGGGTCACCCACTCGGCAGGGGAGAACGGCGCTCCTCCGCCTGCCAGTGCCAGCAACGGCACACGGTCGATCCATCGCAGCCCCACGCCTGCTGCCCCGTCCGCAGCTGCAGACGCCGGCGACGACCCCGGCCTGGCGCCGCTCGACCCGGCCGTCATCCGCCAGGTCCTCACCACCCTGCGCGGTCTGCCCCGGCCGGTGCTGGAGGGCTTCACCAAGGCGTTTCGCAAGCGGTTCCAGGTGCCCCAGGAGGCCACCTCCATCGCCGATCGGATCCTGCAGAAGCGCCACCACGACTGGATCGAGGCTTACCTGGTGCAGCACCAGCAGGTGGCTGCCTGATGGAGGGATCAGGTGGGGCGAGGCCAGCTAGGAGGTCTCCTCGGGGTTGAATCGCGCCGTGTCGTCGGCATCAACCCAGCCACCAAAGGAGAGCATGGGACGGATGCCAGACAAGGGGGAACATTGCTCGGCGATGTGCCGCTGCACCTCTTCGCTCTGGAGGTGCAGCGGCAACACTTCCAGGCAGCCGCTTCCAGAGGCCAAAGCGAGCTCGTGGCCTGTCATCAGCGGGAGAAGATTCAGGTCCCCGAAGTGCTCAGAGGTGGCGAACGCCAGCAGCTTGTCGCCATCGGGGTCTTCGAAGTAGGCAACCGTGTAGAAGGTGCCGGAGGGCCCTTTCGCTGTCGTCACCACCTTGTGGAGCAGGGCTCGCGTCGGTTGATCCGTCGCCATCGTTTCGCTCTCCCCTCAGGCGTGATCGACTGCCGTCCCTGGCCGGGACATCCCCATCGATGTCACCTGGTGGGAGCGGTTGAGCGGCGCAGACCCAGTCCCACCCCATGGATGGGCGGTTGTGGAGTCGTGCGGATCGGGCTCCGGAGGCTGCCCGGGATGATTCAGCATGAAGGTGCTCCAAGACCAGTGGAGTAACCCGCAAGGGGAGGCTCAGGGAGGTCAGAGTCCCTGGGCCCTTCTTGCGTGGAAGGGCCGTGCCGTGCGGACTCCAAGGTCTAGCACCGGCTTCTGGACGTTTCACGGGGGCTTGCCACCACCGGTGGCGTCTGGCGACTAATCGACCGCCAGATTTGGTGGTCAGCCGTAGGATCGCCCCCTTGTGATCCGGATCCGGGAGTCCCGCGGTTGGGCATCCCGAGAATCGCCGCAACCTCATCCCAAAGGGATCAAGCAAAAGCATTGCGCCGCAACGGCTCTCACTGTTCTCAATAAGGGGTCATGTGACAGTCGCAGAAGTGCTGGTGGCTCGGGCTGTCGTTGGTCCAGCCAGGGCCCGAGGCCCGCTCGCCCCGGCAGGGCTCTCGGCCGGCCAGTTAGTCGCGGCCATCGAGCAGCCGAAGGTCGCAACAGCGGGAACAGTGCTAGTACAGGCGTACGCATCGAATGGTCCATGGCGGTTCCGCGGTCTTCTCCAGCAGCACTGGCCTCCCGGCTCGAGAGTCCAATCGAAGAGTGGCCCTATCTCGATGAGCAGGTGCTGGTCACCACCCGGGCCCGCAAGGTCTGCATGACCTGCCACTGGTTCCGGCACCACGTCGGGGCGAACTGCATCCCCCTGCTCACCTGTCAGCTGCACCAGTGCTTGCTGGCCCAGGGGGAGCACCTCACCCGCCGCTGCCAGGGTTGGACCGACGACATGACGCGCCAGCGGGGCTGGTGTCCGGAGGTGGCATGAGCAACCGGCGAACGGTGGTGGGCGTGATGGGTGCGGGGGAGGGGGCCTCAGCGGAGGCTGTGGCCCTGGCAGAGGAGCTGGGGGAATGCATCAGCGCCCGGGGTTGGGTGCTGCTCACCGGTGGCCGCCCGGCTGGCGTGATGGCAGCGGCCAGCCGCGGCGCGGCACAGGTGGAGGGGCACCTGGTGGTGGGGGTGTTGCCCGATGAAGGGACCGGTGACGACAGGCAAAAGACGGCGGACCTGGATCTGGCCCTGTTCACCGGCATGGGCAAGGCCCGCAACGTGATCAACGTGCTCAGCGCCGATGTGGTGGTGGTCTGCGGGGGCGGTGGCCCCGGCACAGCATCAGAAGCCGCCCATGCGCTCAACGGCGGCAGGCCGCTGATCCTGCTGGCGGTGCCGCCGCTGTGGCGGGACTTCTTCTGCTCGCTCGGCGAGGGGGTGGAGAGCGCGAGCGACGTGCAGGAGTGCTGCCGGTTGATCGAGGCACGGCTGGGGACTGTTCTGAGCCGAGCCAAGGCCCCACCCTCGTGATCGGGTTGCCGTACTGACACCAACGCCAAACGGCTCTATCAATGAATCAGAGGCCACGACCAGGGCAGCGCGAGCCGAGACCCTGCAACCGGCCCAAGGGCGCCCGACACGGGGCGCCCTTCTTCATGGCTGACACGCCACCAGCGTCACGCCGTAGCGCTGATCACAACCGGCGCCGCAGCCAGGCCTGTCTCATCAGGGTCGGCGGCTGGCTGGTGCTGGAAATGGCGCTGGGAGGGTTTGAGTTCCAGGCCGACGAGCCGATGCCTCACAACGCTTCGGATCCACGCCTGAAGCCATGCAGACCCCCGGTCACAGCAGCGTTGACCACTCGGGGAGACCACAACCAGTCGAGCGGAATCGCCGCTTCCCAGCCGGCTCTTGCCGCGGGTGTCCTTCAGCCAGCTGGGGACCACCCCCTAGCGGTGCTGGGTGACGCTTGGTTCTGGATCGAGAGGCTGTCCGGCGAATCCAGCCAATCCCTTGTATTATCAACGTATTACAAGTGAGGCACAGCGATGCGGACGATCTCCGTACGCCTGGATGACGGCAGCGAAGCCAGGCTTGAGTGCCTGTGCCAGACCCTTGGTCTCAGCCAGACCGAGGTCGTGAAGGCCGGTCTTGAGCTGCTGCAGCGGCAATCCACCAGCCCTGCGGCCCTGGCTGAGCGCCTTGGTCTGATCGGCAGCTTCTCCAGCGGCCCCCCAGGCAGCGCCAGCACCAGCCGGGGACGGGACCATTCGGCCCAACTCCGCCAGAAGCTGGGCCGGCAACACGTGCAGCAACGACTGAGCGAGCCGAAAGGGTGAACAGCCCCGGCTTTCGTGGTGCCACCCTCCTCGATACCGGCCCTCTTGTCGCCTGGTTCGATCGCAGTGACCAGGACCACGAGGCCTGTGCTGCTTTTTTCCTGGAGCACAGCGGTGCTTTCGTGTCCACCTGGCCGGTTCTCACCGAGGTCTGTCATCTGATCCCGGCGGATGTGGCACCGCGCTTTCTCGGGTGGGTCTCACTTGGTGGCCTGAGCGTGGCGGAGCTGAGTGGATCCGCCCTGGAGTTGATATCCAGCTGGATGCGGCAGTACGGCGATCTGCCGATGGATCTGGCCGATGCCTCGCTGCTCTGGTTGGCCCATGAGCATGGGCTGCGCCGAATTGCGACGCTGGATCGACGCGATTTCGGCGTCTATCGACTGCCAGGCGGTGATGGGCTCGAAAACCTGCTGGAGACGTGAAAAGGGTTGTTCCTCCTTGCTCCCGCCAGCCGCGTTCATCAACGGCTGCAACCGATCAGGGGCAGTGGCGATCGCGCCATGTAGGCGGCTGAGTGTCGTGCGTGCTGGGCCAAGAACCCCGCCAGCACGAGGCTCAAAGCCCTGGCGACGAGCCCCGTGGGCCTCAGCGAATCCAGAGCGAGCACTCGCTGCCATAGAAGCGCTGCAGCTGCCGGCCGAGCAGCTTGGCGATCGGTGCGGGCACCAGGCGGCAGGGGCGCACCGCCTTGCCGGTGGCATCGAGGAACCAGATGCGGGCCAGGGCGCCGGGGTGATCGGCCGGCTCGAGGAACTCGACGCCGATGCAGGCGATGGCGGACATGGAGGGCGCGCGACGGACACCCGCGCCGCGCCCCGCCAGGCGCATCCTGGCCGTGGTGTCGAGCCGCCCTCCAGCCGCCACGGGCGCAGGACGTCGCGCCCGCGCTGGCCAACTCGAAAGCACTCCTGCTAGTACGGGTGTACTTCTCGCCTGGTGGTCTCGTGTCTGCTCCCCCTGCTCGCTTTTGCGGTTCCCGTCGAGACACGGACCCCACCGGGGAAGAAGCGACTGTCGAGGAGTGGCCCTATCTCGATGAACAGGTGCTGGTCACCACCCGCAGCCGCAAGGTCTGCATGACCTGCCACTGGTTCAGGCACCACGCTGGGGTGAACTGCATCCCGGTGCTCACCTGCCAACTGCACCAGGGCCTGCTGGCTCAGGGAGAGCACCTCACTCACCGCTGCCAGGGTTGGACCGATGACATGACGCGCCAACGGGGCTGGGCGCCGGAGGTGGGATGAGCAGGGCATGGCCACCAGCAAACGACCTCCGCTTTCGCCCCAGGAGGGCTGGCTCAGCGACGGCCGCCAGGTGCTGCACTTCCGGCCGGTCCGCTACGACCGCTGGAGTCAGAGGCTCGAGGTGGTCAGCGGTGAGCTGTTGCCCGGAGAGCCCATCCCGCTGCTCAAGCACCGCCGGGAGTACAGCCGCGAGGAGGCCATCAGGCTCTGGGGTGAGAAACGCAAGGCCGGCTGGGCAGCCTGCGGCCCCCAGTGGTGAGCAAGGCCTTCCTGGTCGAGCTTGCTGCCTTGCAGCCGTGATCGGCTTGCCGTACTGACACTTCGCTCCAGCGGATCGATTCATGAATCAGAAGCCTCGACCCGGACGGTGTAGATCCACAACCCGGCAACCGGCCCTAGCCCTTGGCTTCTGCGAAGCAGTAGGGCGCTCGACTCGGGGCACCCTTTCTATTGGGGCCATCTCCAGCACGCGAAGACACAACAAAGCCCGGCGACGAGGCCACCGGGCTTTGATCATGGTTTGGTGGGCGGAGCTGCTGACGCTGGCACCTGGGGCCAGGGTTCCAGTGGGGCTTCCCGATGGGTCCGGGGCACCTAGGGCGGTGCAATGGATGGCGACGCTTCACGAAAAGGTGTCACACGCCAGGGAAGCCAGTGATCCGTTGAGAGTGTTGGAGCAGGGGCCGGGTCGTCAGCGCACTCCTGGCGGCTGCTCAGGTGGGGTGTCTTCCATGCTCTGGAGCCTCCCGGTGTCGATGGACTCACGATCGGTCGGCCAGCCGTCTGAGGCAATAGGGCTTTATGCCTGAGCGGGAGGAGGCGGCGCTGCAGTGGTGGAGCTGGAGCACCTCGGCAGGATCGGCCAGACACTGCCTGCTGTTCTTAGAGTCAGACTCTCTGTGGTGAAAACCATGAAAGTCACCGTTGAGCTTTCCGAAACAGAGATGGCTGAAATCCTGGATCTCACGGGCGAGCGCAAGAAGGGCCCCGCGATCCGCCGCCTGATGGAGGAGGCGTTGCAGCAGCGGCGGCGTGCCCAGATCGCCCAGCGCTTCCTCAGCGGCGAATGGGGCGTGGAGCTGGAGAACTTCGAGGCTGACCAGGAGCGTGAGCGACAGCGTGATCAGGAGACCGCCTCGTGACGCTGCTGCTCGACACCAGCCTCTGGATCGACTTCACCCGCGCCCGCAGCCCGGCCCCGCTCAAGCAGTTCATCGCCCCCTACGTGCTCGATCCCGCAGCCCATCTGGCCGAACCGGTGCTCTTTGAGGTGCTCCGCTCTGCCAGGCCGGAGGAAGCTCGCTTGCTGGAGGCCCAGTTCGCCACCCTGCCCTGCCTGCCCACACCAAGGGATCTATGGCAGCGAGCGATCGCCCTGGGTCAGGCCTGCCGCCAGGTTGGCCGCAGCGTGCTCAGCCTTGATCTGCTGGTGGCTGCCGTGGCGATGCATCACGACGCCGTGGTGGTGAGCTTCGACGCCGACTTCGAAGCCATCGCCTCGGTGAGCGCGTTGCGACTGAAGCGCTTGAACCGCCCCGGCTGATCCCATGCCTTCCACCCCGTAGGGCGTAGAAGACAAGATCCGGAACGGTCACCCAAGGCCTGGCCTTGAATGGCTGCAGACCCCCCCCAGTTCTCAGCTGCGGCCACCCCGCCTGTGAGCACGATGCCCAGCAACAACCAGACCGACGACTGCATCAGCACAGAGGGCGAGGCCCTCGTGTTCTGGTCGCCAGGTCAGCAACCCCGGCGGCACAACAGCCGGGTGCAGATCATCGATGTGTTCTGCCTGAAGGTGGCCACGGGTTACAGCCGCGATCCGCAGGGCCGTCTGCTGCTGGAGGCGCAAACGTCAGTGGCGGCAGGCCGCAGCTGGTCGCTGGCCAAGGCCGCTCAGCTGATCCGCAACGACGCTCGCCCCCACCGCTGGGTGGCACTGCAGATGGACAAGCGCGCCTGGGGCCTGTTCTGGGCCGGCGGCGGACTGCAGCGCTGCCGTGAGCTCCTTGCTGATCGGGTCAGTGATGCCGAGGCCTGTTCCGCACTTGTGCCGGCTACCCCGGAAACCCTGCTGCGCCTGATGCTCGACCTGGAGCCACATCAGCACGAGGTCCCCAGCAGATCGTGGCAGCCGGAACCGGCACCGCCGGGAATGCCTTTAAGGGCCGCAGTTGGCCCCAACCCCTGGCAGCTGGTTGCTTGGACTTCACTGGCCTGGCTGGTCGTGCTGGGGATCACCGTTGCCGGGTTCCTCATCGTGCTGGGGCGCCAGGATCGCAAGCTGGAACTGCTGCTGCAGCGCACCGCTCCTGCGGAGTCCATCCGCCCCTGATGCGGGAGGAGGTCCTCCTCTGGCTCCTGTGTGTTGGGGCCCTGCTGCCTTGGCTGGCGGGGGCTGGCCAGCGCCGGCTCCTGCCCTGGGGCTTGGCCCCTCACCAGGGCTTGCCCTGACGCAGGTAGGTCTCCACTTCCGCCCTGCGGATCACTCGGGACTCGTGGTGGTTGCTGATCTGCACCAGGCCACCGGTGATGGAGGCGGTGACGCGCCAGGGGCCGGCCGCGCCGGTTGCGCTGGGTTGGGTAGCCACCGCCTGCACCTGCTCAGGTTCCAGCACCGCAACCGCTGGAGTCTCACCCAGGAGTCCTGCCATTTGTTCCCGGTCCTGATGGTTCATGCACGATCCCCTGCCGACAACAGCTCTTGCCAGGAGGGCCTGCTGAGGAGCCCTGGAGGAAGGATCAGCGGACTGAACCGAACGGGGATCTACGGCGTCAGCGCAGCCACCTTCTTGCTGGAGGGTCGTGGCGTCTTGCGCTTGGACGCCAGGGAAGAGAAATTGGACATCTCCATCGTGCGATCAGGGAACACGGCACGGATTTCGACGTCACCAGCCATGGCCTGAACGAAATTCCGCAGCGTGCTCATCCGCATCTCCGCCCGGTTCTCGATCTTGGAGATCTCCGCCTGTTTGACGGGGAGCTTGGGGGCTATCTCCTCGAGCAACTCCACGATGGCGGGCACGCCTGTGGGCCTGAGCGCCACCATCCCCGCCTGAGGGCCAAAGCCCCTTCTTCCATGGGCCGCAAACGCTCGATCTTCTCTGCCACCCCCCGGCATTGGCATCACCACAGAGCCGGTGGACGATCCGTTGCTGTGAGCAGGACACGCCTTTGGCCATTTCACTGCTGATTCCCACTCATACTGGCTATATTTGATGCAAATGCATCAGGTTGATGGCCGTTATTGATCGCTCCCCCCCGCTCGCCGCATCAACGGCTCCGCTCACGGATGCCCAGCTGCTGATCCAGGCGGTGCTGCGGGCCTCAGATGAGCTGGACCTGAGCCGCTCGGCCCTGGCGCGGGTGCTGGGTCGCGATCGCTCTCTCTTTGCCCGGGGCAAGGGCATCGAGCCGGCCTCCAAGACCGGTGAGCTGGCCCTGTTGGTGGTGCGTCTTTACCGGAGCTTGGCGGTGCTGGTGGGCAATGACCGCGAACAGATGCGCCACTGGTTTCACACCGCCAACCGCCACACCGGCGGGGTCCCGGCTGAACAGGTGGAGCGAACCGAGGATCTGGTGGAGATCGTGCACTACCTCGATGCCATGCGCGCCCGAATCTGACGGCGATGGATCTGCTCGCCATCGTGCAGGCCGCAGCGGAGGTCCCCTTGGCGGGAACGGTGCTGCGGCTTGTGCAGCAGCAGGGCATCGATTCGCTTGGCCCCCTGGTGGATGACCTGGACCAGCTGGCGCGGCTGGAGGCCCTGGTGGAAAGCAGTAAGCCGCCGATGCCCTCCATGACGGCGCCTGCAACCAGCCATCCGCTGCTCACCACCGCGTTCCGCTACCCGCCCCTGCGGCATGGCTCCCGCTTCGGGGGTCGAGAGAATCGGGGGATGTTCTATGGCTCCCGCACGCGCATCGGTTCGTTGGTGGAGGGGGCGTACTACGCGCTGCTGTTCTGGGAAGGATTCAGCGACCCCCCCAAGGCACCGATCCGTCGCCGGCAGACCCTGTTCTCGGTGTTGCTTCAAACCAGCCGAGGCCTGCAGCTTCAGGCTGTGGCTGACGCCGCCGCTCAGGCCGCCCTACGGGACCCACTGCATTACGGACCCACCCAAAGGCTGGGTACTTGGATGAGGGAGGTGGGACTCGAGGCGTTTGAGTACCTGAGCGCCCGCACCAGTGAGTCGCTTGTCCAGGTGGGGGTGTTCACGCCGGCGGCACTGGTCTCCACGCCTTTTGATCAGGTGGAGATCACCGGCGAGGTCAACGGCGATCACGCATCCTTCCTGAGTCATGACGATGGGACGGTGCATCGCTTCCCCCGTGAGCTGTTCCTGGTGGAGGGGGAACTGCCGCAGGCCGCAGCCTGAGGGCAACCACTGTTGCAACCACTGTTTGGGTCTGCTCGGCCAGGTTCTCCCGGTCCTGACGGTTCATGCACGTTTCCCTGCAGGCAACAGCTGTTGCCAGGAAGGGTGCGTCGCGCGGGATTCCTCATGGTCGCCCCACGGGCAAGGGCTGACGCAAGCGGCTCGGCGGCAGGCGCCGTCGCTGCCCTTGCCTTCGCGGGGCACCACTCGGGCGTCCCGCGCTTTGCCGTTCATGGCCGCGTCACAGTCCCGCTTGTCCGGCATGGTCACCCTGATCTGAAGCAGAGACATGACCGACATCATCAGCAACAGATCGAGTGTGACTACCTGCTGAACCTCTTGGCCTGGCCAAAGCAGAATCGGATCAGTTTCAGCTCACAAACGCAACCTCACATCGGCGAGACTTCGGGAAACCTTCAGGAAGTGGCTGATGCGGCCATTGTTCGCACCGCTGGGATGGGGAAGCACATAGACGTCAATATGACGGGGCAGATCGCCTCGTTCCAGGTGGGCTCTGGCGCTCGCGAGTGCGGCCTGACCATCGCCAAGGAAGAGGGCGACCCTGAGCATTGGTGTCAGGGCTGTCAGTTCGCGTAGATGGTGTCCAGCACGTTCGAGCAACCAGGGTGTCTTGACGTACTCGTTGCCAATTCTATAGTTTTTGCCTGCGCGGAAGATCGGAAAAAGAAGCCTGGAGGTGAGGCTCACGGCATCGCTGTCCGAGAGACTGTTCAGCGCAAGATGTGACAGAAGGCCACAGTGGGAAGCCAGTGCATCGAGTCGCTCCCACAGCCCGGAGAAGGCGGCCTGCTTCTGGCAGCGGATGAGTCTCTGCAGTGAAGGCCCGGATTCTGATGTTCGGGTGAGTTCCCGCCAGGCAGTATCGGCCTGGGAGCGGCCAGGTGTATAGCCGATCAGCAAAACACTGGCCTGGGGATGGAACAGCTCGAATCCAGGGGCGTAGTGCTCACGGAATCGGCCACAGGGGGATGACCCCATCAGCGCATCCTCCAGAGTCTTGATGCCTTGCTGCTCGAAGCGATTCAGCAATTCACGGCAACTGGGGAGCACCGCATGGAGCGGCTGATGGTCAGCCACGGGGCCTACTGCTCGCCCCGCTGCAGAGGCGGAAGGAGGAATCCGGCGTGGCCGGAGAGATGTTCACAGGCAGCAGTTCAAGCCGGTGCGGGGAGTTTGCCTGTGGTGGATTGCACCTCCGTCGCAGGACCGTGCGGTGATTCGGGATTGTCCGGTCTTCGGCCAGCGGGCTGTTCATAAACCACCCGCAGGTGTCAGGTCTTGTCATCCTGGTTCTCCCAGACATCGAGGCTGGAGCGCAGCGATTCGCGGCGCAGTCCCTTGCGGGCTCGGTTGCGGTCGGTTTTCAGCAGAGCCTGCTTGCTTTCCAGCAGCTGCAGCTCCCGCACGGTGCGCTCTGACGGAGACAGACACTGAAGGAAAGCGGCGCTGGCGCCCAGCGTTGCCTCCGCCGCCAGAAGATCACCGCGATCGAGCTCCTCGAGGGCTTGGCGGCGGGAGCGGTTGGACTGGAGCACAGCGAACTCCTCGGCGACCGTCTCATCTGGGGTCATCTGCCCCAGATCTTCAGCGGTCTTCACCGGCAGGGTGAGGTGCTCGATCAGCTTCCTGCGTTGGCCGCTTCCGGGTGCATCCCAGGCCAGCCGCACACTGCAGATCTCCCGGTTCGGCAACCAGGCCGGCAGCTGCAGCCGCACCCCCACGTTGAGTTCCTGGCCCAGGCGCAGGCTGGGGAGCTGGTGGTTGCCGGCGCTGGTGGGAGGCAGATCGTTGAGCAGATCCAGCAGCTCGGCACCGTTCTTGGCGCGGATGCCGAGGCTCACCTTGCGCCCGAGCGTGTTGGCCAGTCCCTGGAGTTCGCTGGCGTAGAGATCGGCCAGCTGCGCCGGGCTCTCGATGTGGGCCAGGGTGCCGTCACCGGCCGTGGCGATCGCGCCCATCAGGTCTTCATCGAAACCGGCTCCCAGGCCAAAGGCACTGGTGCTGATGCCGCGCTGCGTCAGACCGGCTACCTTCTCCGCGATGGCGCCTTGGTTGGTGAGCCCCTCATTGGCCTGCCCATCGGAGAGCAGCAGCACACGGTTCAGAGCGAGCGGATCCAGGTGCTTGGCCACCTGCTGGGCGCCAGCCAGCCAGCCGTCGAACAGGGCCGTGCAACCACCACTGTGGATGGTGTTGATGGCGGCAATGAAGGCCTGTGGATCCCCGGCAGGCCGGGAGGGCACGAGCACATCGATGTCACTGTCAAAGGTGACGATCGCCAGCCGGTCGGCCGCGGTGAGCTGGCCGGCCAGGAAGCGGGCGGCCTTGCGGGCGTAGCTGAGCTTGGTGCCGCTCATCGAGCCGGAGCGATCGATCACCAGGGCCAGGTTCAGCGGTGGCCGCTGGCGGTTGGCACCGTCTGGTGGCGGCGGGGTGGTGATGCTGATCAGCAGATCAAGGGTGGAGGCGGTATCTCCGGCCACGGCTGGGCGCAGGGGCCGAAAACGCAGGGTGGGTTGGGTCATGGGGCTAAGTCGTTCGGGACGGGTCGAGATGATTCCAGGGCTGCCGTTCAGCTGGACTTTTGATCGAGCTGCTCGTTCAATCGATCGGCCAGGGACTGGAGCCACTGCTGGCGCCGAATGCCCGCCGGCGGGATGGCGACCGCCTCGCTGATGTGCAGCTCGACGCCGGGAGCCAGCGTGAGGCGATGCCAGCGGCTGGCAGCCTCACGACTGCCGCTACTGCGAGAGCTGGAACGGGAGAGGGAGGGCGGAGACGCCGCGGACAGGGGTGTACCCAACAGCGGCAGCAGAGCTTGGGAGTCGTCCGATGGTGATCGACTGGACTTGGCGGCACTCAGACCGCGGATGTAGTCGAGAGCAGGATTGGCTTTGGACGCCGTGGAGCGGCCGGAGGGAGACGTCGCCCCTGCAATGGGGCCCTCAGGGCCGGGGCCATCGAGGCTGGCGAGCTGCTGCTCCAGCTCCGCGTCCGGCAGCACGCAGAGGGGAGCGATGGCCGAGAGGCTCAATCCGCGCTGGGCCAGAGAGCGGATCAACAGCAACTGCAGCAGATGCCGATGGCCGTACACCGCACTGCGGCCGTCCCGTCCGGGCCGATCGATCAGACCCTGGGTCGCGTAGAGGCGAACGGTGCGGGAGGTGACCTCCTCCCCCAGCCTCTGGCCAGCGAGCAGCAGCAGCTCCTCGAGGCCATAGACCTCGGGATTGCTGGTGGAGCGGCCATTGAAGGGTGGAGGGAATGCCATGCCCCATGCTAGTGCGCTTGCAGTGCAAGTGTCAGCCATGTCCTGGTTCGGCGGCCAGCTTCCGCTCGAGCAGGTCCCAGGCGTTCTCGTAGCTGTTCGCGTCGTCGTAGAACCAGAAATTGCGGATGGCGGTGCTCAGCCGCAGCTCACGCTTGCCTTCAGGGCTGGCCGCCACCCATTCGGCGTGCTCCCTGGAGCAATGGTCGGCGACCACCTCACTGGGCACCAGGAAGAAGCGTGGCAGGACGCCAACCTCACCCAGATGCACGAAGCAGTAGACAAGATTCGGACATCCCAATTCCTCTGCTCGACTGCTCAAGGGCCACTTCCACCAGGCACGCTTGGTCGGTGCATGGAGTGCATGCCGTGCTGTTTTCACCTCCACCTTGAGCATGCGGCCGCTCTCCTGATCCACCACCAGGATGTCCATCCCCTTGGTGTTGCCAAGGGTGGGATGGGCGCTGTAGCCACGCTGGAGGAGCTGGGCCAGAACATGGAATTCACCCGCCAGGCCGACCTCGTTCTGGGTCCCCTTGTGAGTGCTCATGGATTTCCCTCGTTCGCGCTTCCAGCGAAGATCGCGCCCAGGGAGGTCACAGGCAGCCCCCCGGCTCACGTTGTTGAAGACTGGTCTGGTTGCAATGCTGACAGGGCATTGGCTCCGAATCGCCGCATCAATCCTGGCCCAGGCTGGTTCATGCGTCGCCCCTGGAATGGGGGAACAAATCGTCGTCAGTGAGGTGTCCCCTTGGAAGGCATGAAGCAATCCTGAGGTTCAGTACTGCCGGACGTCAGCCGCACCCCCGACACCGAGGCCTTCCACCGGGCGGGTCGAGGTGGATTGGGGGCCGGCAGCCCCGAGGCACCAGCGATGGCCTCGACCGGGCCCGTTCCTGGACCAGGACAGGTTTGCTGAGGCTCGCCAGGCCTTGGAAACGGCGATCGAGCTGGAGCCCCACAACGCCTTTGCCCTGCGCAGCCTCGGCAGCTTGCTCGTGATCGCAGGGGCCCTGGCCGCCGGAGTGGCGCGGTTCCGCCAGGCCCTGGCGGTGGCACCGGACGATCTGATCACCACCATCAACCTGGCCCAGGCGTTGCTGCAGCTCGATCCCGAAGAGCACCGCGGCGAGGCTGACCGGCTGCTGCTGCGGGTAATTGAGGCCCAGCCCTACGGCGAGCTGGCCAACAAAGCCAAGGACCTGCGGGGCAGCATCGCCGCCCGCGACCTGCGCTCCGCTCAGCCCGAGGGGCTCCGGCAGGACGCGGTCAGTTACTGCCTCCAGGTCCTGCAGCTGTTCGAGGGGATGGACCAGCAGCGCTTCATTGCCGTGCTCAGCGAGGTGGCGGCCGTGGGCCAGGGCGGGCTGCAAATCAATGAGCCTGGCACCTCCCGCAGCCTCAAGAGCCTGCCCGGCAGCTGGAGCGACCTGGCCCTGGCCTGCCTGATCCACGTGGGCATGAAGAGGCTGATGCCTGATGAGGACTCAGGGCTGGGGATCGGGGTGGAGTACGAGGAGGCGGTGCGGTTGCAGAGTGCAGAAAGTATCGAACCCTGAAACTATTCGCTGGTTGCATAGTTTTGAGCCGGCTGCCCCTTCGCCCGCAGATGCCAGCCGCTGCAGGGTTTCGCCATGAATTGGCCGCCCTGGCCAGCGAGGCATCATCCTTGGTGTGGATTAGCCGCACCCCGCCCGCCCCCTTGGACTTCCGCCAGCTCTTCAAGCTCCGCTTGGTGGTAGCGGCCCTGGGCGAGGCCCAGCGGCTGGGCTGGTGGAACAGTGGCGTGCTGACCGGCACTGGGGAGTTCCCGTTCCAGCAGGGCTTTCCCCGCTCCTCGCCGTTCGGACAGACCCGGGCCGGGTTCCGGGTGGCCAAGCTGGTCTGCGATGAGGACCTGGCAATCCAGCCCACCCCAGGCGGGCCGATCACCTTCCATCTGTTCCGGCTCACGCCCCAGCTGGAGGATGCCTTCGAGAACGAGTGCAACCGCTGGATGGATGAGCCTCAGGAGAGGGCGGGAAGCTTCAAGGGCCCCTGGAAATCGAAAACGTGCCAATGGCAGAGGGTTCATGAGCGAGGGGCGAAGAAGGCATGAGCAACCAGATGCCTCAGCCCACGCTGCAGAAGCCCGACTTGATGGCTGAACGTCCTGGCGTGGGTGCACAAGCGAACCAGCCAATGAACACCAGACAGTCTCGTGTGACCTCAGCAACGCCCTTCCAAAGCAAGTACTGGGCGACACAACTGGCGCTGCGCTCAGCGGGTGGTTCGATCAACCAGTTGTCAGGGGCGATCTCAAACGCACGCGTCGACCTGAATCCCCATCAGGTGGATGCAGCACTGTTCGCAGTTCGATCCCCCTTTTCCAAGGGTGTGATCCTCGCCGACGAGGTCGGACTGGGCAAGACGATCGAAGCTGGCCTCGTGCTGTCCCAATACTGGGCGGAGCGAAGGCGACGCATTCTGGTGATCGTTCCTGCAACTCTGAGAAAACAGTGGGCCCAGGAGCTGGAGGAGAAGTTTCATCTTCCCGCCATGGTGCTCGATGCCACCAGCTCCAAGAAGATCGCCAAAGCAGGCCAGGCTAACCCGTTCCAGCAAGAGGATCGCATCGTGGTCTGCTCGTACCACTTTGCCGCTAATCGATCAGCGGCCGTTACGAGTTACCCGTGGGATCTCGTGATCATTGATGAAGCGCACAGGCTCCGCAATGTCTACAAGAAGAGCAACAAGATGGCGCAGACCCTGATGCAGGCTTTGCGGCCTTACAGCAAGGTGATGCTGACGGCCACGCCACTTCAGAACTCGTTGATGGAGCTCTATGGCTTGGTGAGCTTCATCGATCCACATATTTTCGGAGATCAGCTGTCGTTCCGCCAACAGTTTGTCATGACGGATAACGAAGCATCTCGCAATGCTGAATTACGGGTGCGGCTGCTTCCGGTGTGTCAGCGCACCCTGCGCAGGCAGGTGCTGGAATACATCAAATTCACGCAGCGCATCCCACTCACCTGGGAGTTTCACCCCAGCGAGGCGGAACAAAAGCTCTACGAGGGTGTCTCCACCTACCTGCAGCGAGAGGTGCTGTATGCACTGCCAAATGCGCAGCGCACCCTGATGACGATGGTGCTACGCAAGCTGCTTGCATCCTCCAGCTTTGCGATTGCCAAGACCCTGCGGGGTCTGCTTAATCGGCTGCTAAAGAAACGTAGCACCGTCGCTTCTACTGATGCCGTGGCCGTAGACGGCGATGCATCATTGATCCCTGACTACGAGAGCTTTGGCGAAACCAGTGATGAATGGGAGGGCGACGAGGAATCCGCCATCCCGTCAGAGGATGAGGCCATCTCCGATCCCGAACTGCTGAACGAGGAGATCAAAGAGCTAGAAGGATTTGTAGCGCTGGCGGAAACCATCAATTGGAATGCAAAAGGCGATGCCCTGGTCGAGGCCTTGGCGGCCGCCTTTCCCCAGGGCCGCCTGAAAGTCCGTCCAGCTTGCCCTTGGCGCCCCTGCCGCGGCCTGGTTTGCTCGCGGGACCAGCCCCTCCGCAATGCCCCAGACCGCTGCTCCCGCTGTTGATTTCAGCGCCGATGCCGACCTGATCAG